>JAIYBI010000421.1 GCA_027488595.1 Opitutaceae bacterium
GCCGAGCTCCTTGGCACGGGCGACAAAGAAGTCGCGGTCATGCTGCCAGCGCTCCTCCTTAAGGGTGTCGAGAGAAAGGCCGATGAGCGGGGCGGAGCGGGCGGGCTTGGTTCCGGGGGAGGAGGCGGAGGCGCCGCCGCGCGCAAGCACGAGGCCGAGGGAGATGCTGAGTGCGCAGGAGGCGACGACGAGACCAACGAGGAGTTTGGAGGAGGCGTTCATTTGGAAAGCGGAGGAGGCGTGTGTGGGGGTGAGGTGGAGGCTCGAAGCCGCTTAACCGCGACCGGCGAAAAAAGACTAGGAATTTGGGTGTGAATGACAGAACCTCGGCACGCTAAAGCGATGCGTCTCATTTATGGTTCTGGCTCGGCGAGGAGTTGGCCTCTGACTGGAGTAAGTAATCAGGCGGCATGGCGCCGCAACGAAGGCCAAGAAGAGGCGAGGAATCACGCGACATTACGAAACATATTATTCATAACCCGCAAGCGAAAGAAAAGTCAGAGGACACGAAAAATACGATTGCGGCACGCAGGTTGTCGTGTGCCCGTGTTATCGCGAAGGATCTGCTGATGCCTGCGCGAGCCTTGAGGAGCCCGGTTGGCGCAACCGTTCAGGAGGAGGCGGGGGGTGGGGCGCCCGTGCTCTCACGAATGACCAGTTCGCCGCTCAGGATCTGGCCTCCCTCTTCGCCGATCCTGTCGATGCGTCGGTGGACGAGACGGGCGGCGGCGTAACCGATCTTCTGATAAGAAACGCTCGCGACGGTGAGGGGCGGGTTGGTGAAGGCGCAGAGACGGCTGTCGTCGAAGCACAACACCGAAAGGTCGCGTGGGACGGCCAAGCCAAGTTCGCCGGCTGTATGGATGACCGAGACGCCCTGTTCCGCGCTCATGGCAAGGATTGCAGTTGGGCGGGGAGAGCGGCCGATTAACTGGCGTGTAGCGACGCGAGCGAACTCGAAGTCGTCCTGCGCCGGCCCGGCCAGATCGCGATGCGAAATCACGAGAGGCTCGGCGCCGGCCATTGCCTGCATAAATGCGGCCCGGCGTTCGATACCCGCGTGAAACCGTTCCGACAAACTGTCCAGCAGCGCGATGCGGCGGTGGCCGACTTGGCGCAGGAACGCGACGGCACGTTGCGTGAGTTGCTCATTGTTTCCGGTCACGAGACTCGCGAGTCCCTCCTTCGGTGCGGTGGCCACGCACGCATAGGGGAAACGCTCCTGGTTAAGGCGCAGCAGAAAACGGCTGTCTTCGCTGGCGTTGACGACCACGGCGCCGCTCACGCCGCGGCGTCCGAGAACGCGTCCAAGATCCCCGCTGTTAAGCCGTTCGGCGTCCGATCCGAATACCGACAACTCGAGGTCGTTTTCTGTGCAATAATGCCACATCCCGTCCATGATCGCCTCGACGAAACTGGAGAAGAGCGAGGTCTGGCCGGTTTGCGTCTGGATGAGTGCGCAGATGTTAGTGATTCGAGGTTCGAAAACGCGAAACTTGAAGCCCAGGCGATCGGCATGCTGGCGAATGAGTTCACGGGTGGCGGCCCCGATCTCCGGCTGATTACGCAAGGCTCGGCTGATGGTGCTGGCACTAAAGCCCGTTTCTTCCGCGATTTGATAAATCGATACTTTGTAGGAGCGACGTTTGGCGGGGCTTTTTTTCTTCGGGACCATGCGTGGATGTTCGCTCTTTCACGCAACAAAATCCAGCCGCGTTTTTGCATGGGGTGTAAGACGCAAGATTCCAGCGATTTTTGCGAGGGGCAGGACATCGTTGCGGGCGGCATGTTCTGAGCGACGGTGTTTTCAGAACCGTGCCAGAAGCCGCCTGTGATGGATGCACGGTAGCGCCAGGATATCTTCGGCACCGGGCTCGGACTAGGATGCTCCTGATTGCTCGTAGCGCCGGTCAATGACGGTCTTGCAGTCGGCTTCAACCACCGCCGATTCATACCAGTTACGCCAAGCGTTTAGACCTTGAGAGGGAACGCCAGAGTTAACCTGATTATGCAACCAATCGTGGATGAGGGAGGCGACGGCGAAGGGTCGCAAGCAGGTCAGCGCGACGGCCTCGATATGGCGCTCCGGTTTGGGTAAAGACGGTTGCAGACTAGCGCCTTGACAGGCTGCCGAGTCGTTCAACCGGATAAAGTTCCGGGCGTTAGGAAGGTATCCGCAACGGCAAAACAAGAAACCCTGTTCCCTTCCCGTTCCCTGTATACTTGTTTATCTATGCAAAATAGTGCATGTCCCGTAGATTGGCCGGCGGGAAAAACTGAGGCTACCTAGTTTGAGTAGATAGGCCAAAAATTCCCACTCTTGTCCCCAATCTGTCCCCAGTAAATGCACTCAACTATGAAATAAAGTGCCCACTCTGGGCACCATTTTGCGGACGGGAGATAAATCTCGGGCGGCGAAAAAACCGCTTGCTTCCCGTCGGGGCGGACGGCTTTCTGACCCTCCTGTCAGTTGTTCGGGCTGTAGCGTAGCCTGGTAGCGCGCTTGCATGGGGTGCAAGAGGTCGTGAGTTCGAATCTCACCAGCCCGACCATTTTCAGGAAAAGATAAGCCACCTTTTACGAGGTGGTTTTTCGTGCTCTCCGGTATCGCTGGGGAGGCGGACGGGTCGCCGGTGCTCCCCGCTACGTTGCCAAAAAAAGCCGCGCTCCTCGACGGGAGCGCGGCTTTTGGAACCTGGCAGGCGGCGGTATGTGCGCCGGCTTAGACCTTGGGGCCGCCTTGGGCGAGCTTGCGGGCGCGCAGGCGGAGGCCGTTGAGGCGGATGAAGCCGGTGGCGTCGCTTTGGTTATACCAGCTCTTCACGCCTTCCATGGACGCGATCTTGTCGTCGTAAAGTGAATACTTCGATTTGCGGCCGCAGGTGATGATGTTGCCCTTGTAAAGCTTGAGGCGCACGGTGCCGGAGACGAAGCGCTGGCTCTCGTCCACCATGGCCTGGAGCATCTCGCGCTCGGGGGCGAACCAGAAGCCGTTGTAAACCAGCTCGGCGTATTTCGGGATAAAACCATCGCGCAAGTGGAGCACCTCACGGTCCATGGTAAGGGACTCGATCTGGCGGTGGGCCAGCATGAGAATGGTGCCGCCGGGTGTCTCGTAGACGCCGCGGCTCTTCATGCCGACGAAGCGGTTCTCGACTAGGTCCACGCGACCGATGCCGTGTTTGCCGCCGAGTTTGTTGAGGGCCTTCATGACGCCGCCGGGGGTGAGCGCCTTGCCGTTTACGGCGACGGCGTTGCCTTTGACGAAATCAATCTCGACGTATTCGGGCTTGTCGGGGGCGTCCTCGGGGGCGACCGAGAGCTTGAACATGGCTTTGTTGTCCTTGGTGGTGGGGTCGAACCAAGGGTCCTCAAGGATGCCGGCCTCGTAGGAAATATGGAGGAGGTTGCGGTCCATCGAATAGGGCTTCTTGAGCGAGGCCTCGACGGGGATTTTGTGTTTGGCGCAGTAGGCGATCATCTCGGCGCGGCCGGGGAACTCGGCGCGGTAGCTCTCCATTTTCCAAGGGGCGATGATCTCGAGCTGGGGGGCGAGCGCCATGTAGGTGAGCTCGAAGCGGCACTGGTCGTTGCCCTTGCCGGTGGCGCCG
The DNA here is from genome assembly GCA_027488595.1 of Opitutaceae bacterium. Classification (GTDB taxonomy): domain Bacteria; phylum Verrucomicrobiota; class Verrucomicrobiia; order Opitutales; family Opitutaceae; genus IMCC26134_A. The sequence goes on from JAIYBI010000421.1 coordinate 3,612, forward strand.
TGGGCGACGGTGTCGGCTTTTTCTTTCAGGGCGATGTCCACCTGGGCCTTGGCGATGAGGGGGCGGGCGATGGAGGTGCCGAGGTAGTATTGGCCCTCGTAGATCGCGTTGGCGCGGATCATCGGGAAGATGTAGTCCTTCGCGAACTCCTCGACGAGATCGAGGGTGTAGTGCTTGGAGGCACCGGTGGCCTTGGCTTTTTTATCAAGGCCCTTGAGCTCCTCTTCCTGGCCGACGTCGGCCGCAAAAGTGACGATTTCGGCGTCGTAGGTTTCTTTGAGCCACTTGACGATGACGGAGGTGTCGAGACCGCCGGAGTATGCGAGGACGATTTTCATGGTGAAGAGGGTGTGTTGTTGGGGAAGGTGCGAAGTCCGGGCAAAGCAAAACGCAAAAGAGGCGGGCGGGAGGGCGTGGTTTTCCACTTAAGGCGGATGGGGGCGGTGCTGTTGCAGGGACAGGGAAAGGGACTGGAACGCGGAGTGCGGGCGACCTGACTGGAGCGGGGTTCCTCGATTAGAAGCGGCGTAAATAAGGCGTAAATGAATCTTGATTCGGCGATGGTTCTAATGCTTGGTGTTGGCGTTTCCCCAACCCCCAAAAGATGACTGTTTTCGCATCAAGAAATTGCCGAGGGAAACAAGGCGCCTTCACGCTGATCGAGCTCATGATCGTAGTGGTGATGATTGGAATTCTGGCGGCAATCGCCATTCCGGCCTTCCAGAAGTTGACCAATCGTTCGCAGAATACGGCCTTCGTGAATGACTTGCGCATAGCGAGCGAGGCGATCCAGCGTTATAGTTTGGAGACGGGCGGCTGGCCGCCGGGAGACGGGGTAACCTTGCCTCTCGAGCTTAAAGGTTATCTCCCGCCGCCTGATCGTTGGACCCTGCCGACGCCGGTGGGCGGCCTTTGGGCCATGAGCAACAGCACCGTGACCCCTGACTTCAGGGCTTCGTTGCTGGTGAATGGCTACGGTGGCGGGACCGCGCGGGCGGCGGAGATTGACAAGCAGATTGACGATGGAGATCCAGCCACCGGGTTTCTACGGGCCGACGGGACCAAGCTGACCTACGTGCTGGAACGGTGAACGGCTGAGCTTGGGATTGCTCTCAGTTGCGCGAGGGTAGGGCGAGCGTGGCCATGATGGCCTTTTGCACGTGCAACCGGTTTTCCGCCTGGTCGAAAATGATGGAGCGCGGCAGATCGAGCACGGCCTGCTGAACTTCCTCGCCGGGGTGGGCGGGCAGGCAGTGCATGAAGTAGGCGTCGGGCTTTGCGGCGGCGAAAAGTTCGGCGGTGACTCCGTAGGGCGACATTATCGCGAGACGTTCCTGTTTCTCCTCCTCCTTGCCCATGCTGACCCAGACATCGGTGTAAACCACGTCGGCGTCCTTGACCGCCTGATACGGATCAGTGGTGAACTCGTAGCGACCGGCGTAGCCCTCGGCGGCGAGGAACGACTGGAACTCCGCGGTCGGGGCGAAGGCGGCGGGGCCGGCGAGGCTGATCTTCATGCCGAAGAGATTCGCACCGAGGATCCACGAGTTGGCCATGTTACAGGCGGTGTCGCCTAGGAAGGCGATTTTGCGGCCCTTTAACGAGGCGAGCAAGTCGCCGCCCGGAGCGGCCCAACGCTCGGCCATGGTGAAGGCATCAGTGTAGATCTGGCAGGGATGCAGAAAATCCGTCAGGGCGTTGATCACCGGGATGGTGCCGGCGGCGGCGAGGCGCTCGACCTCGGCCTGCTCATAGGTGCGCACGACAAGACCGTGGACGAAACGGGAGAGCACCCGGGCGGTGTCCTCGACGGATTCACCGCGGCCGAGCTGGATGTCGTTTTTGTTTAGAAACAGGGGGTTGCCGCCGAGCTCATGGATGCCGACCTCGAACGAGACGCGAGTGCGGGTGCTGCTCTTGGAGAAAATCATCGCCCAGGTCTGCTGCGCGAGCGGGCGCCCGCATTCCGGCCGTCCACGCTTGGATTTGAGGTCGCGGGCAAGAGCGAAAATTTCGGAAACTTCTGGCGGAGTGAAGTCCGTCTCTTTCAGGAAGTGCTTCATGTAATGAAGCGGATGTGCATAAACCCCGCCGCCGCCTGCGACGAGGGTAAATTTAACCCGTTGCTGAAACGTCGCCGACGGGTGCGGCAAACCCCCGCCGGGGCCCTGCGGGCGAACCGCTCAGGCCTTTGCGGCGAGCACGGAGCGCAGGATGCGCACCGACTCGTCGAGATCGTCCACGCTGGTGTTCAGTGGAGGCAGGAAGCGGACGACGTTGCCACCGGCGAGCGGCGCGAGCAGGCCGGCTTCGCGCAAGGCTGCGACGTAGGGAACGACGTCCGAAGTGAATTGCAGGCCGACCATGAAGCCGAGGCCGCGCATGCCGGTGAGTTGGGCGGGGAACTCCGCCGCCAGAGCGCGCAAGGCCGCGTGCCAGGGGCCGGAGGCGCGGCTGACGTGTTCGCAGAGTTTTTCGCGCTCAATTACATCCAGGGTCGCGAGCGCGGCGGCGCAGGCCAGCGGTGTGCCGCCGAAGGTCGTGCCGTGCATGCCAGGCTGGAAAAGATCGCAGGTGCCTTCGCCGATCCAGATGGCGCCGATGGGGAAACCGCCGCCGAGGCCCTTGGCCATGCCGATGGCATCGGGTCGCACGCCGGCGTGGTCGAAGGCATAAAAACGTCCGCTGCGGCCGATGCCGCACTGAACTTCGTCGAGGATGAGGAGCAGGTTGTGCTGGTTGCAGAGCGCGCGCAGGCCGAGCAGGAACTCAGGAGTGGCGGGATGCACGCCACCTTCGCCTTGGATGGTCTCGACGAAAATCGCGGCCGTGTCGGCGTCGATCAGGGCCTCGAAGGACGCGAGATTGTTCAACTCGCCGAAGGCGAAGCCATCGAGCAGCGGGCGGAATCCCTTTTGCACTTTCTCCTGCGGGGTGGCACTCATGCCGCCGAAAGTGCGGCCGTGGAAGGCGCTCTTTGCGCAGAGGACCTTGTAGCACTTGCCCTCGACACCGGATTTGCGGATGCCGTGGAGGCGGGCGAGTTTGAGCAGGCCCTCGTTCGCCTCGGCGCCGCTGTTGCAGAAAAACACGCGACCCGGGCCGGCGTAGCCGACGAGGCGGCGGGCGAGTTCGCCCTGGAGCGGATTGCGGAAGAGATTGCTCGTGTGCGCGAGTTGCGCGGCCTGCGCCTGAACGGCGGCAACCCAGTGCGGGTGGGCGTGACCGAGGGCGTTCACGGCGATGCCGGAGCTGAAGTCGAGGAAGCGGCGGCCGGTGTCGTCCCATACGCGGGTGCCTTCGCCGCGCACCAGCGTGAGGGCGGGGCGGCCGTAGTTCTTTAGCACATACGCGTCATACAACTCGGCGGTGCTAGGGCGGGTGATTTCGGGAAGCGTGCTCATTTGACGAAAGCGAAAAGATGCGGCGGGCGGGCGGGTTTTGCGAACGCGAAAGCTCTGTCGCCGCCGGGATGCATCGTAAGGCGTAAGGTCCGACGAGGATCGCGAGGGGGTCTCAGCCGTGGACTATCTCGGTGCCTATGCCCGTGTCGGTGAAAATTTCCAGGAGCAATGAATGCGGCAGGCGTCCATCAATAAAGTGGACGCGTTGCACGCCCTCGTTGAGCGCCCGCACCGCACTGAGGACCTTTGGGCGCATGCCCTTGTCTATGATGCCCGCCTGTCTCAGGCCATCCACTTGGGAGATTTTTAGCGACGAGATAAGAGAAGCAGGGTCGGGCGGCGCGGAAAGCAGGCCGGGAACGTCGCTCATGTAAACGAGACGGCGGGCGCGCAGGGCGGCGGCGACACGACCGGCGACGAGGTCCGCGTTCACGTTATAGGGGCGCCCATCCGAGCCCTCGGCCACGGGGGAGATAACGGGCACGAAACCTTCGGAGATTTCTTTTTTGATGAGCTTTACCTTCACCTCGGTGACTTCGCCGACGTAGCCGAGGTCAACGGTCTTGCCGTCGTCGTCCACGGTGAGTTTTTCGCAGACGAGCACGCTGTCGCCGACTATGCCCTTGGGTTTGGCGCCGGCGAGGGCGATGGCGTCGCAGACGTCTTTGTTGACGACCTCGTCGAGGGTTTTCTTCACGATGGCGACGGTGGCCTCGTCGGTCACGCGCATGCCGTTGGGGGCGAAGTGCGACTTGAGGCCGCTCTGCTCCATCGCCTTGGTGATGGCCTTGCCGCCGCCGTGAACGACGACGACGTTGATGCCGCAGGCGGCGAGGAATGCGATATCGTAGGCGACGCGGTTGCGCAC
>JAIYBI010000558.1 GCA_027488595.1 Opitutaceae bacterium
CTCAACCTTGGCAGCCCCTTCTCGACCGCGCTCCAAGGCTACTCCTTGGTATCCGCGACCCTCAACGGCGTGGATGTCTCCGGCTTGTTCACCCTCACCGCCGAGGGCGTGCTCACCACCACCGGCAATGTTGACCTGCCCCAGGGCCAGTCCCTGACCCTCGTCGTCTCCGCCATCGCCAAGGACTCGAACGTCCCCGGCACGATCATCGCCGACACCGCCACGCTCACCTACACCAGCCTCGACGGCACTCCCTCCGGCGAGCGCACCGGCGCAGATGGCACCGCCGGTCTCAACAACTACGCCCTCAGCGCCGCGGCCCCCACCGTCGTCACGGTCGGTTACCTCGATGCCACCAAGGTCGCCGACAAGAAGGTCGTCGCGACCAACCAGATCGTCACCTACACCGTCACCGTCACCGTCGCCGAGGGCACCACCACCGTCATCCTCGACGATACGATGCCGGTCGGCCTCGAGTTCGTTCCGAACAGCGCATTGCTCAACCTGCCCGCCGGCTGGACCATCACCGGCTTCAACGCCAACTCGGTTGATCAGGTGCTCACCATCACCAATCCGGGCAACGTGGACGGTGCCGCCACCCTCGATATCGCGTCCTTCACGCTCACCTACAAGGCCCGCGTTCAGTCCGCCGCCGAAACCCCCGGCGCGCAGAAGATCATTATCTCGCTGATCAACGACCTCGACGCCTACGCCGATCTCAACGACGACGGCGACACCACCGACGGTGGCGAGCGCGACCTCAACAACCGCGCCCTGATCACCGGCATTCGCTTCCTCTACGACAGCTTCAACAACTTCGCCTTGTTTGAAACCGGCGACGAAGAGTGGTGGAATGTCGGGCCGATTGACGTCTATCGCGACGCCATCCTTCCCATCGCGCCGATCTACAGCGGTGCGGCCGAGCCTGGCTCGACTCTCGAAGTCGTCATCTACGCCGCCAACGGCAACGTCGTCGGTCGCCAAACCGTCATCGTGGACACCGGCGGCAGTTGGATGGCCTCCTTCCCCGGCACCAAGATGCGCGAGTATCCGCAGTCCGTCGTCATCACCCAAACTCCGGCGTCTTCCGCCTCGGAAGAGGGTGCGGGCTACAACATGCGTCCTTACTACGCCACGGCGATCAACGCGGGCCACTTCTTCAAGGAGCAGCTCAACGTCACCCGTATCAGCACGCAGACGGCGTCCAACACCGTCAACGCGCTCGCCGAGTCGCTGGAGAGTCCGATCGAGCTCGGCACCACTGCCAGCGCCTACGAGACGGTCGTCGTCCCCGGCCACCCCGCCGGCCGCTGATCGCTTCCGCCGTAAGTAGCGCAGGCTTCCAGCCTGCATCCTCCAGCCTGCATCCGAGCAGACTGGAAGTCTGCGCTACGGCTTCCATCCGCGTAGGGTCGCACCTCGTGTGCGACCGCTTCGCCCGCCGTGTCTTCTCGCAGCGGGGAGCGCCACGCGACCCGTTCCGTATCTCGACGAGCCACCCGCGCAAATGGTCTGACACCGCGGCGTTTTTCGTATGAGTTCTCCCGCGCATGGCCCTGACCGATTACCACGTTCACCTCTACCCCGATGAGGTAAACCGCGACCCCGCCGCATGGGCGGCCGCTGCTGGCGAGCCACACTGGGCGCGTCTTTGCACGCGTCGCCGCCGCGATGGCTCGCCCGTCCAGGAATTCCCCGACCTCGCCACCTTGCTCCGCGATTTGGATGCCGCCGGCATCGCCCGCGCCGTCCTCCTCGGTTGGTATTGGGAGCAACCCGCCTCCTGCGCCGCGCAAAATCGTTTTTACGCCGAATGCGTGCGCCTTCATCCCGACCGGCTTTCCGCCTACGCCACCTTTAACCCCGCCGCCGCGCCGTCCTCCGTCGAGACCGAGTTGCACCGCTCCCGCGACGAGGGACTCAGCGGGCTAGGGGAGCTCTCCCCCCAAAGCGTCGGTGCCGCCCTCGATTCGCCCGCCATGCAGACCGCGCTCGCCCTCGCCGCCGCCTGGCATTGGCCGGTCAACCTCCACGTCACCGATCCGCGCATCCGCCCCTATCCCGGCAAAATCGAGACGCCCTTCACCGACTTCGAGCGCCTAGTCCGCGCGTATCCACAAACTCACTTCGTGCTCGCCCACTGGGCCGGCGGTTTTGATGTGCGCCATCTGCCGAATGTCCAGGTGGACACCGCTGCCGCGCCGCTCCTCTACGGCTCCACCGCGTGGTCCATGCGCGGCACCACCGTCCGTGCCGACCAGGTTCTCTTCGGCTCCGATTATCCGCTCCGCCTCCAGCCCGGCCAACCCGCCGCCACCGGCCTCACCGCCTTCGCCGACGAAGCCCGCACTCACGGATTCGTTTAGTCGGAAATCACCGGGCTTCCCTTTGGCGCCGTTCGTGTCTTTTTCCGGACAACCCTTTCAACCCATGACACCCGAACAAAAACTTGCCGAACTCGGTCTTGAACTCCCCGTCGTCGCCGCCACCGCCGGCAACTACCTGCCCGTCGTCCAGAGCGGCAATCTGCTCTTCTGCGCCGGCACTCTCGCCATCCGCAATGGCGAGCTCACCCACGCCGGCCAGGTCGGCCGCGACCAGACCGTCGCCACCGCCTACGAGTCCGCCCGCGTCGCCGTGTTGAACACCCTTGCCAACGTCAAATCCCACCTCGGCGAACTCGGCCGCGTGAAGCGCATCGTGATGGTCAATGGCTTCGTCAACGCAGTCAGCGGCTTCGCCGACAGCCCCGCCGTCATCAACGGCGCGAGCGACCTGCTCGTCGCCGTCTTCGGCGATGCCGGCCGCCACGCCCGCGCAGCCGTGGCCGTCGCCGGCCTTCCGCGCAACTCCACCACCGAGGTCCAGCTCGTCATCGAGGTCGCCCACTAAACCGTCGCGCGCTGCGCGATGGACACCGCTCCGCCCCGCGCCAACACTTCTCTCCATGCCCTCCATTTACGAAACCCTCCGCGCCAACATCATCGTCGCCATGAAGGCGCGTGACACCGCCACCGCCACCATCTTGCGCACCGCCGACGCCGCCATCCAGCGCTCCGCGATGGACCAGAACAAGCCCATTGACGACTCCCTCACCGTCACCGCGCTGCGCAAGGCGGTCAAAAACCTCACCGATGCCAACGTCGAGTTCGAGAAGGGCAACCGCGCCGACCTCGTCTCCGCCAACCTGATCGAGATCGGCATCCTC
>JAIYBI010000104.1 GCA_027488595.1 Opitutaceae bacterium
CCTCCGCGCACTCGCTTCAGCAATTTACCGTCGCCGCCGGCGCGTGGCTCGAAGTTCTGCCTGAACCGCTAGTGCCGCATCGTGGCTCGCGTTTTCACCAACGCACCGTGCTCGACGTCGCGCCCGGCGGTGCTGCGTTTTACGCCGATCTGCTTTTTCCCGGTCGCATCGCCCACGGCGAGGTCTGGGCCTGGGATCGCCTTGTTCTCGAACTCGAAGTGCGCTCCGGCGCCGATCTTCTCCTTCGCGAACGCCTCGACCAGACCGCCGACCACCTGCACGCCCTCGCCACGCTCGCCGGCAGCGGCGAACACGCTTCCTTCGGCAATGCCGTCTTCCTCGCGCCCGGCCTTGCCGACGATCCCGCTCCGCCCTGGCGTGCCGCGCTGCATGCCCTCCAAACCGACGGCGTTTGGATCGGTGCCAGCCAACTGCGCACCGGCGCGGGTTGGAGCATCAAGTTTGTCGCGCCCGACGGCATCCGCCTCCGCCAGACGCTCGCCGCCATCCGCCGCACCCTCATGCCTGTCGCCTCGCACCTCGCTTGCGACGCACGCAAGCTTTGAGGCGCCGAGGTTTGTTCACTCGTAGCGAAGCGCCTCGATGGGGTCGAGTGACGCTGCCTTCCAGGCGGGGTAAAGTCCGAAGCCGACGCCGATCACGCTGCACACGGCCATGCCGGCGGCAGCCCAACCCCAGGGGAAAACCATCGCGGTGTTTAGGAAGTGGGCGACGAGATTGCCGCCGACGATCCCGACCACCACCCCGGTAACGCCGCCGAGCAAAGAGAGCGCGACCGCCTCGATCAGAAATTGTGCGAGGATGTGCTGCTTTTTCGCGCCAATACTTTTGCGGATGCCAATCTCTTTTGTGCGTTCGGTGACGCTCACCAGCATGATGTTCATCACGCCCACGCCAGAGGCCAGCAGCGCGATGGCGCTGATGACAAACGCGCCCACGGCGACCACGCCGGCGATTTTGTTAAAGGCCTCGATCAGCGAGTCGTTGGAGACCATCTCGAAGTTATTGACGTCCTCGGGTTCGAGCCCGCGCACCAGCCGCATAATGCCGATTGCTCGATCCTGGGTGGCGGCGAGTTCCGCCTGGGAGCGGGACTGCACGTTGATGCTCACGGAGCGGCTATTGCCGCCGTAGATCTGGAGCCAGCGGGTGATGGGGATAAGCACGAGGTTATCCTGGCCCTGGCCGAAGGAGGAGCCCTTGGACGCGAGGACGCCGACGATGGTGAAGCTCTGGCCATCAATGCGGATAACATGTCCGAGCGGTTCCTCGTTCGGGAAAAGCCGCTTCGCCACGTCGTCCCCGATCACGCAAATCGGCCGGCCCAGCTCGACGTCGCCCGAGCCGAGGTTGCGTCCGCCGCCGATCTCGTAGTTTCGGCCGGGCGCATAGTTTTCATCGGCCCCGTAGAGCGCGATGTTTGGATTGGTTTGACGGTCGAGGTAGCTCGCACGACGGCCCCGGCGGCGGATGGAGAGGCCTGTGTCAGCCTCGTCGCCGAGGAGGGCCTTGAAACGACTGGCCTCGGCGTAAGTAATGTCGGGACGATTGGCGAATTCGCCACGCGGTCCGCTAAAGTTGATGTTGGGATATTTGCTGAAGAGAAATGAGTTTGAGCCGAGCACGTTGAGGCCGGACTCGATGTTTGAGCGCAGCCCGCTGATCACGGTCATCACGCCGATCACGGAGAACACACCCACGGCGATGCCCAGCATGGTGAGCGCGGAGCGAAGTTTGTTGGACTTCAACGCGGCGAACGCGAGGCGGAGGGTTTCGAGGGGATGCATGGCGGGGTAGCGCGGGTCGGTTATTCGTAGCGGAGCGCGACAACCGGATCGAGTTTGCTTGCCTGCCACGCGGGGGCGAAACCGCTGAAAACGCCCGTCAGCACCGACACGCTCAAGCCGACAAGCACGAGGCCGGTCGAAAACACGATCGGAAACGAAGGCGCGAGCACGGCGACGACTTGAGAGAGGCCTGCTGCGAGAAGCAGGCCGGCCACGCCGCCGATGAAGCAGATCGACACCGCCTCGATCAGGAACTGAAGCAGGATGGTGCGGCGGCGTGCGCCGAGGGCCTTGCGCGTGCCGATCTCGCGGGTGCGTTCCTTCACGCTCACGTAGGTGATGTTCATGATGCCGATGGCGCCCACGAAGAGCGACAGGCCGGTGATGAAGAGCCCCGCAAGAGCGATGCCGTTTTTAATCGGGTCGAGCTGCTCGCGAATCGTGCCCTGTTCGTTGATCTCGAAGTCGTCGCGTTGCTCCGGGCCGAGCTGGCGGATGCGGCGCATGAGACCGCGCAGTTCGTCCTTCGCCTCGGCGGTGCGGGCGGTGTCGTATTGCACGCGAATCTCTCCATTGTTACTCGTGGTTGAGTAGTAGCGCCGGAAGGTGTTGAGCGGCATGGCGGCCATTGAGTCCCAACTGAAGAGCCCGAGGAAACTGCCCTGGCGCGCGGAGACGCCGACTACGGTGAAGTTCTGATCGCGAATGCGCACGCTGCGACCGATAGGGGATTCGCCGGGAAAGAGGGCGTCGGCCACGTCGTAGCCGATCATGATGACATTGCTGCCCGACTGGGCCTCGAACTCGCTGAAGAAACGGCCCTCTTTCATTTCGGATTTGGAGATGCGCGGCAGGTCGGAGGAAGTGCCGAGGGTGAAGATGTTGTTCACCCGGTATTCGCCGCGGATGATCGTGCTGCTGCGCTGGGCGGCGGGCACGGCGAGCTTCAGCGGACCGCCGGGACGACCGGCGACCCACTCGTTGATTTGTTGCGCGTAGGCGGTTTTGATCGCGGGGCGGTTGCGGTAGACCCACCAGTCATCCACATCGCGCCACGGCCACTTGGTAACGTAGAGGATATCGTCGCCGAAACCGGCGAGGCTGCGGTCCACGCCGGCGTCAATGCCCTTGATGGCGGTGCCCATGAGCGTGACCGCCACGATGCCGATGACC
>JAIYBI010000446.1 GCA_027488595.1 Opitutaceae bacterium
ATCCACCTTTTCCGTCGTCACTCCGAAATGGAACCGCTTCACCGCCACCCTGACTCCGTCCGCCTCCGCAGACGACGCCCGCCTGGTGCTGCTCGTCCGCGACCGCGGAGCCCTCGGCCTCGACGAGATCTCCCTCTTCCCCGCCAAAACTTTCCGCAACCGCTCCAACGGCCTGCGCGCGGACATCGCCCAAACCATCGCCGACCTGAAACCAAAGTTCATGCGCTTCCCCGGCGGATGCCTCGTGCATGGCAACGGCATTCCAAACTTGTATCATTGGAAGGATACAATCGGCCCGGTCGAGCAACGCCGCCAGCAGCCCAACTTGTGGCGTTATCACCAAAGCATGGGCTTGGGCTACTTTGAGTATTTTCAATTCTGCGAGGACATCGGCGCCAAACCCATGCCGATCGTCGCGGCCGGCGTGTCCTGCCAAAACTCCGGCCACACCGGCGGCACCGGCCAGCAATGCATCCCGCTCGACCAGATGCCCGCCTACATCCAGGACGTGCTCGACCTCGTCGAATACGCCAACGGCCCCGTGTCCTCCGTTTGGGGCGCCAAGCGCGCCGCCGCCGGCCACCCCGCGCCTTTCGGCCTCAAATACCTCGGCGTGGGCAACGAGGACGCCATCACGCCCGCCTTCCAAGAACGCTTCCGCCTCATCCACGACGCGCTGAAATCAAAACACCCCGAGATCGTCGTCATCGGCACCTCGGGCCCGCAGGCGGATGGCTACGACTTCGATCAGGGCTGGGCCTTCGCCAACGAACTCAAGCTCCCGATGGTGGACGAGCATTACTACAGACCGCCGCAGTGGTTCTGGCAAAACCTAGCCCGCTACGACTCCTACGATCGCGCCGGCCCGAAAATCTACGTCGGCGAATACGCCGCCCATGATGACAAGCGCCGCTCCACCCTCCGCGCCGCTCTCGCCGAGGCCGCCTACCTGACCACCCTCGAGCGCAACGGCGATATCGTCTCCATGGCTTCCTACGCACCCTTGCTCGCCAAACGCGGCCACACCCAGTGGAGCCCCGACCTCATCTACTTCACCAACACCGCGGTCTTCCCCACCATCAGCTACGAGGTGCAGCGCCTTTTCAGTATCAACTCCGGCGATACCTATCATCCCACAACCTTTACCCCGGCCGGTGCGCCCGCTGAATTCGCCGCCTCCACGGTGCGCGACAGCCACACCGGCGATCTCATTTTGAAAATGGTGAACGGCGCCTCCGCCGGCCGGGCGCTTCGCATCAATCTCGCCGGCTCGGCTTCCCTCATGCCGGACGCCGCCTTGACTGTTCTCGCCGCTCCAGACGCTTCGGCGGCCAACGAGGATGGCCAGGCACCCGCAGCCGCCCCGGTGGAATCCACCATCAAAATCGCATCCGCCTTCGACCTCGAACTCGCGGCGAATTCGCTGACCATTATCCGCATAAAGAACCGCTGACGCGCGCGCCTTCGGTCCGCTTTTTTTTACCGTCCCATTCATACAGTAAAGCATCGCCGTAATCGCAGCGCCGGCCCGGGTCGCAAAGCTGCGCAGCTTGCCAACTTCCCCGCATTCCCCGTCCGCATGGGTCACGGCGCTGCCCGACTCTCTGCTCCATTTTCTGTGGGCGCAGCGCCGTGCCTTTGTTCCGGGGCTCGGCTTCGCCATCCTTCGCATCATCACCATCGCTCCGCTGCCGGTGATCTTTCAGCGCATCCTGGATGTTCATCTCAACGCAAAGGACGAGGGGGGCATCCTCCTGCTTTCCTTGCTCACGGTCGGGTTGCTCATTCTTCACCAGATTTGCAGCGTGCGCGGCGCCGCGCTCCTCGCCACGGCGGTCACGAAGGTCGCCCTGGATCTGCGCGGGCGGATTTTTCACAAGGTCCAGTTTCTCAGTTTCGGTTATCTTGATCGGCAGCAAACCGGCCGCCTGCTCTCCAAATACGCCTTCGATACCCAGAAGGTCGAGGGCGTCATCATGCCCGTGCTGAACGGCTTCATTCCCGATTCGCTCTACAGCCTGCTCACCTTGGGAGTGCTGGTCTCGCTAAACTTCCAGCTCGCCCTCGTCGTTGTGCTTATGCTGCCGGTCTTCGCCATCATGCGCGCCCGCTACTTCGACCGCTTCCGCACCAAAAACGAGGCCAACCGCGTCGCTCAGGAAAACCTCACCGGAGCCGCCAGCGAGATGTTTACCGCGCTCAAGCTCGTCCGCGTTTACGGCGAGGAGGCGCAGGCCGCCGGTCATCTCACCGCGAGCAACGACGCCGTCGCCCGCTCCCGCGTCGAACTTGTCACCGTCTCTTCCAGTTTCGGCGCGTTCAGCTTCGCCGCCATCAAGGTGTTGTCCCTCGTGGTCGTGGCCGGCGGCGCTTTGCTCGCCATCCATGGACAGGTCACCATCGGCACCGTGATCGCCTTCGTGGCGGGCGTGCCCATCCTCGTTAATCCGATCCAGATGTTTGCCGGCGTGAGCGAACAATACTTCACCGCCGAGGCCGGCTACCGCAGCATCCATGAGTTGATCAACGCCCCCTACGTCGAAGAGTGGCATGGCACGCGACGGACCGAGCCGCTGCGCGGTCGCATCACCTTCGACCGCGTGCAATTCCGCTACCCCGACAACGAGCGCGGCGCTATCAACGACTTCTCCCTCGACATCGCAGCGGGCGAAAAAATCGCCTTCGTCGGCCCTTCCGGCGCGGGCAAGAGCACCTTGGCCAACCTGCTCCTCGGCCTGCACCGCCCGCAAAGTGGCGAGATCCGCATTGATGGCGTTGCGCAGGCCGAGCTCGATTTGCGCTGGTTCCGCCGCCGCACCGCGCTCGTGATGCAGGAGAGCATTTTGCTGTCCGGCTCCATCGCCGACAACCTTCGCTTCGCCCGCACCGACGCCACCGACGAGGAACTGCACGCCGCCGCGCGTCTGGCCAACGCCGAGGAGTTTATCCTCCGCCTGCCCGAGGGCTACGCCACTCGTGTCGGCGAGCGCGGTGCCCTTCTCTCCGGCGGACAGCGCCAGCGTCTTGCCATCGCGCGCGCGATCCTGCGCGACCCCGTCGTGCTCATCCTCGACGAGCCCACCTCCGCCCTCGATTACGAGAGCGAGCGTCTCATCCAGCAGGCCTTGGACAACCTCGCCCGCGGTCGCACTGTCATCACCATCGCCCACCGCCTGAGCACCATCCGCCATGCGGATCGCATCGTCGTGCTCAACGAGGGCCGGATCGTTGAGCAAGGAACCTTCGCCCAACTTTCCGCCGCCGGCAGCTACTTCGCCCGCCTCCTCGGCACCCAAGATTCAGAACTAATTTAACACCCCTGCGCCATGCCCTCCATTGCCACCCCTGTTCCCGCCGAGCCAGCCGACGAGGTCTACAACCTGGGCACTGCGCAACACCCAAACGGCACGTCGGTCAGCGCCGATGCGGTCAGCCTTCTCCTCAATGGCGCGCGCTGGATGCCGGTCATGGGCGAGTTCCATTACACCCGTTCGCCGGCCGCCACTTGGCGCGAGGAGTTGTTCAAAATGAAAGCCGGCGGAATCGACTGCGTTTCGACCTACGTTTTCTGGATTCATCACGAAGAGGAGGAGCTCGCGAGCAACTGGTCCGGCGAGCGCGACCTGCGACGCTTCGTAACGCTCGCCGCCGAGGTCGGTCAGCGGGTGGTTGTGCGCATCGGCCCGTGGTGTCACGGCGAGGTTCGCAATGGCGGTCTGCCCGATTGGGTCGTCGCTCGCTTCGGCGACTCCGCCCGCACAGACGCTCCCGCGTATCTCGCCGTTGTCCGCCGCCACTTCGCCGCCATCGCCGCGCAGCTCGACGGCTTGCTGTGGAAACAGGGCGGCCCCGTCGTCGCCTTCCAGATCGAGAACGAATACAGCGGCCCGGCCGAGCACCTGCTCACCCTCAAACGCCTCGCCCGCGAGGCCGGCCTCGACGCGCCGCTCTACACCCGCACCGGCTGGCCCGACCTCGCCACCCCGATGCCCTTCGGCGAACTCCTCCCGCTCTACGGGGCCTACCCCGAGGGTTTCTGGGATCGTGAACTCACCGCCATGCCGTGCTTTTACCCTGCGGGCTTTCGCTTCTCGCCCTTGCGCACCGACGCCGGCATCGCCACCGACTTGCTCGGCAAACGCGAGGCCGCAGACACCCCCGGCACCGAGCGATACCCTTTCCTCACCTGCGAACTCGGCGGCGGCATGATGAGCAGTTACCACCGCCGCATCCGCATTGATCCGCGCGACATCGAATCCGTCGTGCTCACCAAGCTCGGCGACGGCGGCAACCTGCCCGGTTACTACATGTATCACGGCGGCATCAACCCCGTCGGCATCACGTCCCTCCAGGAATCCCAGGCCACGAAATACTGGAACGACCTGCCGGAAAAAAACTACGATTTCCAGGCCCCCATCGGAGCCGCCGGCCAGCTGCGCGCCCACTACCACCGCCTGCGCCGCCTGCATCTCTTCGTCCACGATTTCGGCACTCTGCTCGCCGGCCTGCCCGCCGTCTTCCCCGCCGAACGCCCGGCCGCGCGCGACGATGTCGATACCCTGCGCTGGTCCGTGCGATCCGACGGCAGCTCCGGCTTTCTATTCGTTAACAACTACGAGCGCCTGCGACCCCTTCCCGCAAAACCCGGCGTTCGCTTCACTTTGAACCTGCCTGCCGGAAAGGGCGTCACGTTCCCCTCGAATCCCATCACCGTTCCCGCCGACTCCGCCTTCATCTGGCCCTTCGGTCTCGATCTCGCCCCGGGCGTTCGCCTCGACCACGCCTCCGCCCAGCTCGTCTGCCAGATTGACGAGGGGAACACGCGCACCGTGTTTTTCGCCGCCACCCAGGGCGTGCCTGCCGAGTTCGTCTTTAACAACGCGCCCCCCGTCACGCTTTCTCCTTCACGTTGCGTCGCGCTTACCCTCCAGGGCAAGGAGGGGGCGCCACTTCAGGTGGTGCTGCTCGACCCCGCCGACAGCCTCACGATTTGGAAGGCCAAATGGCGCGGCCAGGATCGTGTTTTCATGACCCGGGCCGGTCTGGTCGTGGACGGTGATTCCGTTCGGCTTTCATCCGAAGACGCATCAAATCTCACGCTGGGCGTTTTTCCTCCCGTGGACAAAGCCGCTCCATCCTACGGCGTGTTCCAAACACTTTCGCTCCACTCCGAAACCGCGGTGCAGCCCGCCGCGCTCGACTTCAACCTCAACCGCGAAGCCGGCCCCGCCCGCGCCATCACGTTCGGATGGACCGAGCCCGCCGTCGCAACTGCACCGACAGACCCGGACTTCGCCCACGCCGCCGTTTGGACCGTAAACGTGCCGCCCCGTTTCGATTTCGCGAGGCACCCCATGCTTCGCATCCGATATGCGGGCGACGTCGCCCGAGTTCGCATTGGAGATGTTCTGGTCGTGGATGATTTCTACAACGGCGACACGCTCGACCTCGATCTCACTCCGCACGCCGCCGCCCTCGCGAAGGGTGCAACCCTCACCATCGAAATCCTGCCACTGCGTCCCGACGCACCGATTCTTCTTCCCGATGGCACCCGCCCCTCGCCCGGCTCCCCGCCGATCGCACGCCTCGATGCCGTTACCCTGGTGCCTGCCAATCGTGCAGTGACTCGCTGAGAAACCCAAACTCGCCTCCTCGCCCTCCGCCGCAATGAAACCCGCCTCCTTCGCCATTTTGTTCGTCGTTTCGTCCGCGCTTTCCATTGCCGCGAATCCCGCCGGCTTTCGCGACCTGCGTATTCACGATCCCACCACACCGCTGCGCGCCGAGGGCGCATGGTGGGTTTTCGGCACTGGTAAACTTGTCCTCACCGCCCGCTCCGCCGACCTGCTGACCTGGCAACGCGTCGGCCCGGCTCTCTCCGCCCCGCCCGCCTGGGCCCACGAGGTCGCACCCAACAACAAGAAAGACTACTACTGGGCGCCCGATCTTGTCCACGTTGGCGGGCGTTACCTGCTTTACTACTCGGTTTCTGAGTTCGGTAAAAACACCTCGGCCATCGCACTCGCGACGTCGCCATCCCTTGACCCCGCCGTGCCGAATCACGCTTGGGTGGATCGCGGCACGGTCATCCGCTCCGACCCCGCAGACGACTACAACGCCATTGACCCGTCCGTGCTCGCCGACGCCGATGGCCGCCTCTGGATGGCCTTCGGATCTTTCTGGCGGGGCCTCTTTCTCGTCGAACTCGATCCCGCCACCGGCCTGCGCCTAAACCCCGGCACCGAGCCGGTCCATCTGGCCGCCGCCAAGGAAATCGAGGCCCCCACCCTGTATCGGCGGCACGCCTACTATTATCTGTTTTTCAACGAGGGCCAGTGCTGCAAGGGAGTCTCCAGCACCTACCGCGTCCGGGTCGGCCGCAGCCGCGTAATCACCGGTCCCTACATTGACGACGCGGGCCGCGATCTCCGCGAAGGCGGCGGACGCGAGTTTATCGGCACCCAAGGCAAGTTCATCGGCCCCGGTCACGTCGGCCTTTTCAAGGAGGGCGACACCGAGTGGGTCAGCATGCACTTCTACGACGGCACGCGAAACGGTCAGCCCGTCCTCGGCCTGCGCCGGCTCGCCTGGACCCCCGACGGCTGGCCGTTTATCGCCGACTGACCTTCGATTTCATACAGTAATATCACGAAGGATTCGCCGTCACCTTCACCCGTGCCCAAGGTCTTTAAACCCCTATGAAATCCCGTGCCCCCCTGACTGCGCTCTGCCTCTTGCTTTCCTCGCTCCCCGCCATGGCCACGCCGCAAGTCGAGAATCTCGGGCGCGGCCTCGTCGCTTTAAGCAAGGCCGATGGTCGCGTTTTCCTGTCTTGGCGTCTGCTTGCCGACGATCCGGCCTCGGTGAAGTTCAACGTCTATCGCACCACTTCCCGCGTCTCCGGTGCGGCACCGGTTGATTTCGGCGAATACCAATCCACCCCCGACCTTCCTCCCGGCACGGTTAAACTAAACCCGTCCCCGGTCGCCGATGTCACGTGGTGGATCGACGCCGCGCCCGCCCTCCAAAACAACACCAGCTACTTCGTGCGCGCCGTGGTTGACGACGTGGAAAAACCGGAAATGCGCGCGGTCACCCTTTCCGCCGGCACTCCGCCCAGCGCCTACCACCGCGTTCCGATGAACAATCCGCCCGGCTACCTGCCCGCCGAGGCCACCGTCGGCGACCTCGATGGCGATGGCGAATACGAGATCGTGCTCATGCAGAGCGGCCGCGCTTTCGATAACTCCAAATCCGGCCGCAGCGACCCGCCTATTCTTCAGGCTTACCGTCTCGACGGCACTCTTCTGTGGCAGATCAACCTCGGTAAAAACATCCGCGCCGGCGCCCACTACACCCAGTTCATCGTCTACGACTTCGATGGCGACGGCCGCGCCGAACTCGCGTGCAAAACCGCCGACGGCACCACCGACGGCAAGGGCAAGGTCATCGGCGACCCCAAAGCCGATTTCGTCAACGCCGGCGGACACGTTCTCGCCGGCCCCGAATTTCTCACCGTTTTCGACGGCCGCACCGGCGCCGCACTCGACACCGTCCCCTACGAGCCCGCCCGCCACCCGACCAATCCCCTCGCACCTTCTAAAAAGGAACTCGAAGCCATCTGGGGCGACGGCAACGGCAACCGCTCCGACCGCTACCTCGCCGGCGTCGCCTACTTGGATGGCACCCGCCCGAGCCTCATCATGGCCCGCGGTTATTACACCCGCACCTGCCTCGCCGCCTACGACCTGCGCGACGGAAAACTCGTCAAACGCTGGCTCTTCGACAGCGACGCTGGCCCGGCGTCCAACCGCGCCTACCGCGGCCAGGGTGACCACGCCCTCTCCGTCGCCGACGTGGACAACGATGGCCGAGACGAGATCGTCTACGGCGCAGCCGTCATTGATGACAACGGCACCGGCCTCTACTCCACCGGCTGGGGTCACGGTGACGCCCTGCACACCTCCGACTTCAACCTGGATAACCCCGGCCAGGAGATCATGACCATTCAGGAGCGCTTCGATAAACAGGGCATCTCCCTGCGCGACGCCGCCACCGGCCGCGCGATTTTCACCGTTCCCTCCGTCAAGGCCGACGAATCCGGCGGCGACAAGGGCGAAGGCCCCGGCCGCGGCGTGGCCTTCAACATTGATCCCCGTTTTCCCGGCAGCGAGGTTTGGTCCATCGGCTCCGGCATGACCAAGATGTTTACCTCCACCGGCGAGTTCATCTGCGAACGCCCCGCCGGCATGCCCGCCAACTTCGCCGTCTGGTGGGATGGCGATCTGCTCCGTGAGCTGCTCGACCAGAACTTCATCACCAAGTGGAACTGGGAAACCCAAAAACCCGAGCGCCTACTCACCGCCCACGAGTGCATTTCCAGCAACGGCACCAAGGCCACCCCGATGCTCAGCGCCGACCTCTGGGGCGACTGGCGCGAAGAGGTCATCTGGCGCACCCGCGACGGCTCCGCGCTGCACATCTACACCAGCGACATCCCGACGAAGTATCGCATGGTCACCCTCATGCAGGACCCGCAATACCGCTGCGCCATCGCCTGGCAAAACGTCGCCTACAACCAGCCGCCCCACCCCAGCTTCGCGCTCGATCCCCAGCTCCCGCTCCCCGACCGCCGCGCCGTCACCACCGTGCCTCGTCCCAGCCTCTGATGCCAGCAGATCTTCCGCCTCCCCCACCCGCTTTTCATTCCTGGGCCGCCCAGCCGCCCATGGGATGGAATAGCTGGGACTGCTTCGCCACGACTGTCACCGAGGCCCAGACCAAGGCCCACGCCGACTTCATGGCGAAAAACCTCCTCCCGCACGGTTGGGAATACGTGGTCGTGGACATCCAGTGGTATGAGCCCCACGCCACCGGCTACGACTACCGCGACGACGCCGCGCTCGTGACCGACGCCCATGGCCGCTTGTTACCCGCTCTCAATAAATTTCCCTCCGCCGCCCATGGCGCCGGCTTCCGTCCGCTCGCCGACTATATCCACAGCAAGGGCCTGAAATTCGGCATCCATCTCATGCGCGGCATCCCCCGCCAGGCCGTCGCCCAAAACCTGCCCATCCTCGGCACCCCCTACCACGCCGCCGACATCGCCGACACCGTCAACACCTGCACGTGGAACAAGGACATGTTCGGCGTGGATATGAGCAAACCCGGCGCCCAGGAATACTACGACTCCGTCTTCGCCCTGATCGCCGAGTGGGATGTGGATTTCGTAAAAGTGGACGACCTCTCCCGTCCTTATCTGCGCAACCGCTCCGAGGTCGAGGCCATCCGCCGCGCCATTGATCGCACGGGGCACACCATGGTCCTCAGCCTCTCTCCCGGCGAGACCGACCTCGCCGCCGCCGGCCACGTCGTCCAGCACGCCAACATGTGGCGCATCTCCGACGATTTCTGGGACAAGTGGTCCCTCCTCCACTCCCAGTTTGCCCGCCTTCACCACTGGTCCACGCACACCACACCCGGCGCCTGGCCCGACGCCGACATGATTCCCTTCGGCACTATCGCCATGGGCCGCAAAACGCACTTCACCCCGCCCGAGCACTACACGCTCATGAGCCTCTGGTGCATCGCCCGCTCGCCGCTCATGTTCGGCGGCGATCTCACCAAGATAGACAATTTCACGCTCTCCTTCCTCACCAACGACGAGGTCCTCGCTGTCAACCGCCACGGCACCACTCCTCGCCAGCTTTTCCGCACTGCCGACGACGCCATCGCCTGGGTCTCCGACATTCCGGGCTCCACCGACAAATACCTCGCCGTTTTCCACGCCGCCGACCTTCCCGCCACACGCTCCGTCGAGGTGTCGCTCGCGAGCCTTGGTTTTGCCAAATCCGCCCGGGTCCGCGACCTTTGGAAACACACCGAGCTCGGCGTCTTCACCGGCATCTTCGCCCCCGCGCTCGAAGCCCACGGCGCCGGCCTCTATCGCATCTCTTCAGGCGATTGATCGGTTGCCGCGCCCGGAGGTGAAACCTAGGTCTTCCACCGTCGCCACCTCGCAATCACGCTCGCGAGACCCTTCTAAAAATCATGTCGCCTCGCTTCGCCCTGCCCCTTGCCCTCGCGCTGACAACCCTCCCCCCATTGCCCGCCGCCCAAGACAACACCCTGCGTTACACCGCCCCAGCCTCCACCTGGACGGAGGCTTTGCCACTCGGCAACGGCCGCCTTGGTGCCATGGTATTCGGCGACCCGCACAAGGAGCGCATCGCTCTCAACGACGCCACCCTCTGGTCCGGCGGACCCGTGGAGTGGAATAATCCCGCCGCCCGCACTGTCCTTCCTCAAGTCCGCGCCGCGCTCAGCGCCGGTCGTTACGACGAAGCGGTCGCTCTCTGCAAAAAAATGCAGGGGCCGTTCAACCAGTCTTACCTCGCCCTCGGCGACCTTCGCCTGACTTTCACGGGCGAGACCAAACCTACCGACTACGAACGGCGCCTGGACCTCGATCGCGCCGTCACGTCCGTCACCTACCGCGAAGGTGACGCCACCTTTACCCGCGAGGTTTTCAGCAGTTTTCCCGACCAGGTCATCGTGGTTCGGCTGACCTGTGATCGTCCCGGGCGTATCACCTTCACCGCCTCGCTCGACAGCCAGCTACGCTTCACCACCGCGTCCGAAAACGATCACTCCCTTCTGCTGACCGGCAAGGCCCCGAGCCATGTCGAGCCAAGCTACGTCCGGGTTAAAGCCGACCCGATTCGCTACGACTCCGGTCACGATGCCGAGGGGATGAACTTCGCATCCCGTCTCGAAGCCGTCGCCTCCGGCGGCACTACTCGCACCAGCCCCGACGGCAAATCCCTCACCGTCACCTCCGCCGACTCCGTCACCTTGCTGCTGGCTGCCGCGACGAGCTTCAACGGCTCCGACCGCTCGCCTTCGCGCGAGGGCCTTGACCCCATCGCCATCTCGTCCCGCGCGCTCGCCGCCGCCGCCGGCTACGACTACGCCGACCTGCTCGCCCGTCATATCGCCGACCACCGCGCACTCTACCAGCGCGTCGCGCTAGACCTCGGCACCGCCCCCGAGGCGAAACGACTCGCCACCGATGCCCGCCTGCTCCGCTTCGCCGAAGGAAGCCCCGACCCCGGCCTGGTCGCCCTGCTCTTCAACTACGGTCGCTACCTGCTCATCGCCAGCTCCCGCCCCGGCGGACAGCCTGCCAATCTGCAAGGCATCTGGAACGACTCCTTGCGTCCGCCCTGGAGCTCGAACTGGACGATTAACATCAACACCCAAATGAACTACTGGCTGGCCGAGCCCACCGCCCTGCCCGAGTGCGCGGACCCGTTGTTTGATTTCATCGGCCAGCTCGCGGTCAACGGCCGCAAAACCGCCGAGGTGAACTATGGCGCCCGCGGCTGGGTTTCCCACCACAACGCCGATCTCTGGCGCCAGACCGGCCCAGTCGGCAACTGGGGCGACGGCAATCCCATCTGGGCCAACTGGTGTATGAGCTCCGCCTGGCTCTCCCAACACCTTTGGGAGCACTACGCTTTCACCGGCGACCGCGAGTTTCTGCGCCTTCGCGCATGGCCCGTGATGAAGGGCGCGGCGGAGTTTTATCTCGATTGGCTCGTTGATGACGGCCACGGACGTCTCACCACTTCGCCGTCCACTTCTCCGGAAAATTCGTTCATCACCCCCGGTGGCCAGAAAGGCTCCGTCACCATCGGCAGCACGATGGACCTTTCCATAATCTGGGACCTGTTCACCAACTGCATCGAGACCTCGCAGATTCTCGCCATCGACCCCGCCTTCGCCGCGCGCCTGGGCGAGGCCCGCGCCCGCCTCTCTCCGCTCAAGATCGGCGCACGCGGACAACTTCAGGAGTGGTTTGAAGATTTTAAGGAGGCGGACGTTCACCACCGTCACGTTTCTCATCTCTTCGGACTTCACCCCGGCCGGCAGATCACACCGGCCGACTCTGCGATCTTCGCCGCAGCCCGCCGCACTTTGGAAATCCGCGGCGACGACGGCACCGGGTGGTCTCTCGCGTGGAAAATCAACTTCTGGGCCCGCCTTCTCGACGGCGACCACGCCTACCTGCTCGTCAAAAACCTCCTCCGTCCCGTCGCCGCGAAGTCCGACGCGGTGAAAGTTTCCGGGGGCGGCGTGTATCCAAATCTCTTCGACGCCCATCCTCCATTCCAGATAGACGGCAACTTCGGCTTCACCGCCGGCGTCACCGAAATGCTGGTGCAAAGCCACCTCGGCGAAGTCCACCTCCTGCCCGCCCTGCCCTCGGCCTGGCCGGAGGGCTCGGTGCGCGGTTTGCGGGCCCGTGGGGGTTTTGAAATAACGGAGCTCGCATGGCACACCGGTCGCCTTGCCGGCGTCGAAATCCGCTCAACACTGGGTGGCCCGCTCGAGGTTCGTTACGGCAACACGTCCGCAAGCTTCGCCACCCGTCCAGGACAGTTTCTCAAGCTCGACTCCGAGTTGCGCCCCAAAACCGCCCCCCACCGGGCGAAACGGAAATAGAGAGGCCCCCGCGTCTTATGATCCGATAATCCTGACGCATTCATACTGTAAGCTTTGCGCGTTCGTTGCTGCGACACGCAAAGGGAGGAACCCTGAACCGGAACCCCCCACCCTATCCATGTCCACCTTTTGCATGCGCCTCTGGGCGCGCCATGGCCTTTGGCTTGCCTGCCTGTCCACCGCATGCCTCGCGCTGCCTCTGCCGACCCCGCTGGAGAAACTTCAGCGCGGGCTTATCGCTCTTAAACAAGACAAGGACCATGTCTTCGTTTCGTGGCGTCTGCTCGGCTCCGATCCCGCCTCCAGTGCCTTCAATCTCTATCGCGCCAACGGAGACTCCCCCCCTGTAAAGTTAAACCCGACGCCTCTCTCCGGCCCTACCTGCTACTCCGACGCCAAACCGGGCGAAGGCGCTCTTCGCTATTTTGTCCGCCCGGTCCTTGCCGGCACCGAATACGATGCCTCCGACTCGTTTACCATCGCCGCCGGTGACGCCGCGCGATCCTACCTTGAGATTCCCATCCAGCAACCTTCCGACGGCGTTTCCCCCGACGGCGAAACTTACTCCTACACCGCCAACGATGGTGCCATCGGCGATGTGGACGGCGACGGCGCCTGCGAATATTTTGTGAAATGGACGCCCACCAACGCCAAGGATAACTCCCAACGCGGCGTCACCGGCAACGTATACCTCGACGCCTACCGCCTCGACGGCACCCGCCTCTGGCGCATTGACCTAGGGCGTAACATTCGCGCCGGTGCTCACTACACCCAGTTCATCGTATTCGATTTTGATGGCGACGGCCGCGCCGAGCTCGCCTGCAAAACCGCCGATGCCACCGTCGACGGCCTCGGCAAGGTCATCGGCGATGCCGCCGCCGACCACCGCAATCCCGGCGGCTACATTCTGCGCGGCCCCGAATTCCTCACCGTTTTCAACGGCCTCACCGGCGCCGCCCTCGACACCGTGCCCTACGTCCCCGGCCGACACCCCGAAACCACCGACCCCACTCCCGACCAGCTCAAGGCCGTCTGGGGCGACGGCTACGGCAACCGCATGGATCGTTTCCTCGCCGGCGTGGCCTGCCTCGACGGCAAGACCGCCAGCCTCCTCATGTGTCGCGGCTACTACACCCGCACCAACATCGTTGCCTGGGATCTGCGCGGCGGAAAACTTGTGCAACGCTGGGCCTTCGACAGCGCCGCGGGACCAGCCGCCAACCGCGCCTACGCCGGCCAGGGCGACCACTCACTCTCCATCGCCGATGTGGATGCCGATGGCCGCGACGAGATCATCTACGGCGCCATGACGCTCGACGACGACGGCAAGGGCTTGTTCAACACCCGCCTCGGCCACGGCGACGCTTTGCACGTATCCGACCTCGATCCTACCCGCCCGGGTTTGGAAAGTTTTTCCCCGCACGAGAACGCCAAGGGCAACGGCCGCATCGGCGCCTCTTTCCGCGACGCCCGCACCGGAGAGGTGCTCTGGACCACCCCCGCCGACTTCGACGTCGGTCGCGGCGTCGCCTTCGACATAGACCCGCGGCACCCCGGCGCCGAATGCTGGGCCTCCAACTCCGGCAATCTCTACAACGCCAAGGGCAAGATCATCTCCCCCCGCCGTCCGCGCTCGATGAACTTCGCCGTCTGGTGGGATGGCGACCCGCAACGCGAACTCCTCGACCGCACCTACGTCAACAAGTGGAATCCAGCCGACGGCACCGACGCCCGCCTCCTTACCGCCGACGGTTGCGCGGCCAACAACGGCACCAAGTCCAACCCCGTTCTCTCCGGCGACATCCTCGGCGACTGGCGCGAGGAAGTCATCTGGCGCACCGCAGATAACACTGCCCTGCGCATCTACTCCACCACCATCCCCACCCCGTATCGTCTCGTGACCCTGCTGCACGACCGCCAATATCGCTTCGCGCTCGCCTGGCAAAACGTCGGCTACAACCAGCCCCCACACCCAAGCTTCGACATGGCCACCAAACTCACCCGCCCCGCCACGTCCCGCTAAACCTAGATCCCGCCTCCGCTCTCAGGTCTCAGCCCTCAGGTCTCCCTCCTCTTCCTCTCTCTTCCCTTTCTCCCATGCCCAAAGCCTCCTCCCTCACCACCGGCAGCTTCACCCTCCCGGGCGAAGCCGGTTACGAAAAACTCACGCTCGACCTCGCGAAAAAGTGGGGCGCCGACACCATTCGCGACAGCGACGGCACCCAGCTCTCCCCCGAGAT
>JAIYBI010000374.1 GCA_027488595.1 Opitutaceae bacterium
CGCTCGCGGATGGGCAGCTCGGGCGGAAAGTTAATCCGGAAAGGGAAGTCAGCGGAAGGTGTGGCGGCGACGGCCATGAAAGATTGCGGTGGGTGAAGGCAGAGGGTCGGCGGCGAACTGGCAATGGTATGAAATCAGTTCATCTGTTATCGAAAAATGCGGTGTGGCTTGAATTTTGCTCATGGGTGGCTGTCGCAAGACAGATCCGACCCGATGCCGCAGATCATTTTAGACAGCCGTAAACTCCTCGCTTTTGCCACCTTGGCCAAAGTAGGGAGCTTCACGCAGGCGGCGAAGGAACTGGGCCTCACGCAGTCGGCGGTAAGTCATGCCATCAAAGCTTTGGAACATGATCTGGGATGTCGCCTGTTTGACCGGATGGGCCGAAGCGTGGTGATCACTCCGGCGGGGAAGCAACTCTTGCAGCGGACCGAGGTGATTTTGGCCGAGATGCTGGGTGCGAGGGCGGATCTGGCGGCCTTGGCGATTTGAGCGGGAGCGGTATTGAAAGCTTGGCGCGGGTGCCGCCCGGGCCTGAAATTCCGGCCATGGAAAACACATCGCCTATGGGCGCGGATACGGCGGGAAGTGGAGCAGAGGCTCGCGCGGGTGTGGCGGGTTTTGCCAAAATGAAAATCGAGATCGCGCGGCGACACGTGTTTTTGTGTCCTGGGCCGAACTGCTGCGCACGGGAGACGGGGCTGGCGACTTGGGAAACGTTGAAGGCGGCCTGCAAGGCGGAAGGAGTGGATGCGTTGCGCACAAAGGCCGAGTGCCTTCGCCTGTGCGAAGGCGGCCCCTGGCTGGTGGTTTATCCGGAGGGCACCTGGTATGGCGGCGTCACGCCCGAACGGTGCGAGCGGATCGTGCGGGAGCACGTGAATGGCGGCCGGCCGGTTGCGGAGTGGGTGGTGCGCACGCATCCCTTGGCGGGTGGCGGCGCGGTTCCGTGCACCGACCTTACTTCATCGCGGTAAAATCGAGATCAAGCGTGCCGGGTCCGGTAACGTTGGCACCACTGGCGGCGTAGCGGGCGTTCTTGAAATCTATCTGCACGGCATCGCGGGCGCTGACCGAGACGAGCATCGGCACGTTGGCGAGTGAGTGGCGCTGGCCGGCGACGAGGGAAACAGTGGCACTGAGCATTTCACGCTGGTCGATTTTACTCTTCACCGAGGTGAGCTGCACCGGGCGCAGCGCGACCAAGTAAACGGGCTCTTCGGTCTCAACTGCGACGGGTGGCTTGACCGGTGCGGATGCGCGTCCACCGACGAGGGCGACGGTGCCCCAGACGACGAGACCGATGACCACGACCGATCCGATAATCAACAGCCAAGGGCTCTTGGCTTCGAGCGCACGGCTGAGGCCGCCGAGAGGCATGCGGGGCTGGAAGGCCTGACGTTGCGGCGAGGCGACGGCATCTGCTCCGGGCGTGAGCGCCGCGGCGGCGGTTGAAGGTGCGGTATCGGTCGGGCTGCCGCGTCCGGATCCCGAGCCGGAGCCGCTGGAGTGAGTGATCTCCATTTTGCCGTAGATCTCGCGGTTGATGCCTTTGGCACCCGGGCGTCCGCCCTCGCCGAGGCCAAGGGCGAGGTAGTCGTTGACGATCTTATCGCCGGGCAGTTTCAGATAGTTCGCGTAGAGGCGAATGAAGCCGCGCAGGTAGATGTCGGGGAGTTTTATCTCAAACTGGTTGCTCTCAAATTTGTGTAGGTATTCGCCGCGGATCTTTGTCGCCTCCGAGGCTTCGCGGATGGAGATACCTTTACGTTTACGGGCTTCTTCGAGGCGTTCGCCGATCGTCTGCATAGAGAGGGAGTAAGCGCGGTGGGGCGTGGGAATAAAGGATGAAGTTTAAGGCACCCCGCACTTGTCACCCGCTTCCCAGGCTAGCATGGCCAGTTTTCGGTGCTCGCCCCAGCGATAGCCGCCGATGGCACCATCGCCCCGCAGCACACGATGGCAGGGGATCAACCACGCAACCGGATTGGCCCCCACCGCTCCGCCCACCGCGCGGGCCCCGCCCGGTTTACCCAGAGCCTCCGCCAAGGATCCGTAGCTGGTCGCGGCTTCGGGCGGGATGCGCAATAGCGCCCGCCAGACCTGCACTTGGAAGTTCGTGCCGCGCACCCAAAGCGACAGGCCCCGCGCCGGCCCCGCGCCTTGCGAGGCAAAAACGCGGGCCGGCCAGGCGCTGGCTCCGCCCGCATCGGCCTCGAGGGTCGCCGCCGGCCAGTCCGCGCGGAGGCGCGCCCGGGCGGCTTCCGCCGTATCCGCTGGATTGATACCGATAAACTCCAACGCGGACAGTCCGCGATCCGACCAGGCGAAAAAGGCGCGTCCGAAAGGGGTTTCCGCCTCGCCGTGTTTGAGTCGCACCTGCGCGCCTCCCGTGGCGTATTCTCCCGGAGAGCTCGCGGTGAGGTTTACAAACAAATCATGGAGCCGTCCCGGCCCGGAGAGACCGCACTCCAGAGCCACGGACAGAAGGTCGTGGCGGCGGGTTTGCCGCATCCGGTCCTGGGCGGCCGACAAGGAGAGCACTTGAAGAAAGCGTTTCGGGCTGATGCCCGCCCAGCGGCTGAACAGGCGCTGGAGATGGCCTTCACTCAAGCCCGCCGCCGTCGCCAACTCGGCCAGCTCGGGCCGGGTGGCCACCCGTTCGCGGATTAGCGAAATGACATGCGCGATTCGTGCGTAGTCCTGCGATTTCTCGGTAAAATCCCTGTTCATTGAGAAAACTTACCAGTTCGGCGGCATGGCGCCCACCCGTTTCCTGCGATGCGATCATCTTCACCGGTTTTCCACACTTTCTAATCACCGTAAATTCAGGGGTTCCGGTTAAATAAACCTTGGATGTTGCCTGCGCCTTGTTGGAAGGTGCTCGTTTCCTCGACTCATTCGTCCTTTTCCCCTTTCCCTCCCGCGATGCCCAAAGGCCACCGTCCCTCATCCGAAGATCAGCCCGAGCTCCCGCTTTCCGGCTCCGTCCCTGCTCCGGTCGCGTCGTCCGCTCCGGGGGCAACGGCCGCCCCCGCCTCCGCCGACACGGCGCCGGCCTCTTCCGATATCGGCCCCGATACCGTCTTGCCTGCCGCCGAGGCCGCAGCCCCGATCGCCGCCCAGAACAACGATGCCGCCCCGCTCGCCGCCTCCTACAAGAACTGGTTCCTCGACTACGCCAGCTACGTCATCCTCGACCGCGCCGTCCCCCACCTCGACGACGGCCTCAAGCCCGTTCAGCGCCGCATTCTCCACACGCTCTGGGAAAAGGATGACGGCCGCTACCACAAGGTCGCCAACATCGTCGGCGCCACCATGGCCTACCACCCGCACGGCGACGCCTCCATCGGCGCCGCCCTCGTCGCCATCGGCCAGCGCGGCTGGCTGATTGATCCGCAAGGCAACTACGGCAACGCCCTCACCGGCGACGACGCGGCCGCCCCGCGTTACATCGAGTGCCGCCTCACGCCCTTCGCCCGCGAGGTGCTCTTCAACCCCAAGACCACGAACTGGCAAAAATCCTACGACGGCCGCAGCCAGGAGCCCGTTGCCCTCCCCGCCAAGTTCCCCATCACCCTCCTCGAGGGCGCCGAGGGCATCGCGGTCGGCCTCACCACCAAGATCCTGCCGCACAACTTCAACGACCTCTGCCGCGCCTCCATCAATCACCTTCAGGGAAAAACCTTCCGCATCCGCCCCGATTTTCCCTCCGGCGGCATCGCCGACTTCTCCGCCTACGCCGACGGAGAACGTGGCTCCAAGGTCAAGGTCCGCGCCAAGGTCGAGCAGCGCTCCAAGTTCCAGTTCGCCATCACCGAGCTTCCCTACGGCGCCACCACCGAGTCGCTCAAAACCTCCATCGAGGGCGCCATCGCCAAGGGCAAACTCAAGGTGAAGCGCATCGAGGACATGACTTCCGAGACGGTCGAGATCGTCATCGAGCTCAGCTCCACCGCCGACCCCGACAAGTTCATTGACCAGCTCTACGTCTTTACCGACTGCGAACTCACCATCTCGCCCGCCGCCTGCGTCATCATCGACGACAAGCCGTCCTTCATGGGCGTATCCGAAATCCTCCGACGCTC
Organism: Opitutaceae bacterium; assembly: GCA_027488595.1. GTDB lineage: Bacteria > Verrucomicrobiota > Verrucomicrobiia > Opitutales > Opitutaceae > IMCC26134_A. The sequence continues at coordinate 4,089 of JAIYBI010000374.1, forward strand.
CGTGGACCGCACCCGCGCCCTCCTCGGCCGCGAGCTGGAGATCCGCCTCGGCGAACTCGACGATCAGTGGCACGCCGATTCCCTCGAGCGCATTTTTATCGAGGAGCGCATCTACCGCCGCATCGAGGCCGCCAAGACCTGGGAGGCCGTGCTCGCCGAGATTCGCGAGGGCCTGAAACCCCACCTCAAAAAACTCCGCCGCGCCGTCACTGACGAAGACATCACCCGCCTCACCGAAATCCGCATCAAACGCATCTCGGCCTACAACCGCTTCAAGGCCGACGAGGCCATCCTCGCCCTCGAAAAGGAAATGAAGTCGGTCAAACACGACCTCGCCCACCTCACCGACTACACCATCGCCTGGTTCGAGCGCCTCCAGGAAAAGTTCGGCAAAGGCATCAAGCGCAAGACCACCTCCGACGAGATCGAGCAGATTTCCGCCGCTTCCGTCGTCACCGCCAACCAGAAGCTCTACGTGCAACGCGCCGAGGGCTTCATTGCCCTCAACGTGCGCAACAAGGACGACTTCGAATTCGTCCAGGACTGCACCCCGCTCGATGACGTCGTCGCTTTCATGCCCGACGCCACCTGCAAGATGGTGAAGGTCGCCGAAAAAGTTTTCGTCGGCAAAGACATCGTCCACCTCCATGTCGTGCCCAAGGACGGCGACGACCGTTTCTACACCCTCGTTTACCAGGACAAAGAGAGCGGCAAAGCCTTCGCCAAACGCTTCCAGCTCGGCGGCATGACCCGCGAAAAAGTCTACAACCTCGCCGCCTCCGAAGGTTCGAAGCTCGTCTTCCTCGACGAGACCAAGAACCAGGAAAGCATGCCCAAGGCAGTGACGATCTACCTCAGCGGCCGGTGCAGCGCGCGGGTGAAGGAATTCGTCTTCGATCTCTCCGAGCTGACCCTCGGCGCCCGCGGCAACAAAGGCGTGACCGTGACGCAGTATCCTGTCCGCGACGTTAAACGCGCCTGATTTCGGCGCGTGGCACGGACGTTCCTGTCTGTGTTTCAGACTCCGCCCGGTGTCGATTCCGACCGTAGGGGCTTCGCTCGCGAAGACCGCGCAGGCCGAACCGGTATTGCGCGCGCTTGCGTGAAGACGCCCCGCCTCGCGGTCCCACCCCGCGTTTTCAGACTTTAACCCGCGCCAAAACCTCGCTTCAACTGGGGTTCGCCTAGACGCTCGGGCCACACACCCGTTCCACGCCCGGGCCTTTTTTGCCCGATGCTCAAGCGCCTCATTTCCCGTCTCTTTTCTTCCAAGCCCGCCCCTGCCGCGCCCGCCGCCAAACCCGCGCCCGAGTCGCCCGCGTCGCACCCACGTTCGCACCATCGCGCCGGAAGACCCCACCCCAAACCCGGGAAACCCGCCGCCGCATCCGACGACACCGTGCGTCCGTCCCGCGAGCCCCGCACTCCGCGGACGCCTCGCGAACCGCGTCAGCCTCGCCACCGCGAGCGTTCCTCCCGGCAACCCGAATCCGTCTTAGCCCGCCCTTCCGTCTCCGAGTATGTGCGCCCCGACTCCCGCCCCGGCGAGCGTCCCCCTCATTTTATGCTGATTGATCGCCCCGACCAACTCGCCTCGCTCTATGCCGCCCTCGACCGCGTCGAGGAGGTCGCGATGGATACCGAGGCGGACAACATGTTCCATTTTCACACCCGCGTATGCCTGCTCCAGTTCCTCGTCGCGGGTGAAGTTTACCTCGTGGATCTGATGACGCCCCTGCCGCTCGCCCCGCTTTGGGAGCGCCTCGCCACCAAGCACCTCATCATGCACGGCAGCGATTTCGACATCCGCCTGTTATGGGAGCTCTGCCAGTTCCGCCCCAAGAGCATCTTCGACACGATGCTCGCCGCCCAGCTCCTCAACCGCCCGCGCGTCGGCCTCGGCGCCCTTCTCGAGCAACACTTCGGCCTCGTTCTCGATAAATCCGGCCAGAAGGCCAACTGGTCCAAGCGCCCGCTCACGCCCAAGCTTCTCGACTACGCCTCCCTCGACGTCTGGCACCTGCCCGCCTTGCGCGACCTGCTCACCGCCGAACTCGCCAAACTCGACCGCCTCGACTGGCTCGACCAGCAATGCCGCCGCCAGATTGAATCCGGTCTCGCCGGCTTTCCCCGCGACGAAGAAAACTCCTGGCGGGTCGGCCCCGTTGATCGCCTCCGAGGTCGCGGTCTCTCCGTGCTCCACGCCATCTGGCACTGGCGCCAAAAGTGGGCCGAGGAGCTCGACACGCCGCCCTTTAAAGTCGTTAACAACGAGTTTCTCACCGCCGTCGCCACCGCCGCCGAGGAGGGCGAGTCCATCGAAGCCATTCTCGCCCAGGTTAATCTCGGCAAACGCCAGGATCGCCTCGTGCCCTCGCTTGCGGCCGCGCTCCGAGCCGGCCTCGAGCGCGATCCGAGCACCCTGCCGCGTCGGCCCCGCACCGAGCGCATTCACCTGAGCGCGGCGGAGATTGCCCGTCAGGATTCACTCAAGGCCTACCGCGATCAGGTCGGTGCCAGGATTGATCTGGACCCCACCCTCATCGCGCCCCGCGCCACGTTGGTCACCCTTTGTCGCGAACCCGCCCGCCTTGATGAGATTTTGCTCCCCTGGCAGGCGGATCTTTTGCGTTCCGCTCCCGATTTGAATCCCGCCCAGGTTGCGATTCAGCAGTGATTGTTCCCGTCAAACTCTTCTCCCGAGACCCTGTAGCCAAGGCTTGCCAAGTTTCTTTCCACGCCACATCAGTAACTTCCTCCCCATGAAAAAGACGATTCTCCTGCCCCTCGTGCTGGTCTCTGCGGCTGCCATCCTTTCCGGTTGCGCCACACAAAAAACCCGCACCGGCCGCACCACCAATGTCCTCTTCGGTTTAGTGACGGTTGATAAGGGAGGCTACCAGCCGGCTCCCATCGTCACCGCCTCGGAATTCAACTCGAACGAGGTTTTCGGCAACGCCGGCAAGGTTTCCGGCACCCAAGTTAAACTCGGATGGGGTGTCTTAACGCTGAACGACTACTGAGTCGCCCCGAATCCATTCCCATTCTTCGCCGCGCCCTCTCCAAGGCGCGGCTTTTTGTTGCCCAAGCACCGCGCATCCCTCCGTGCAGGGACTCGGACGAAGCCAAACCACCCGCCCTCCCCGTCATTGTCGCGGGATCCGGCGTCGCCAAATTCGGTTATTTACCTCTGGTAAACGCTCTCGTCGGCTCCTTGGCTGGCACAAGAATACCCGCGTAGCCCGGGTAGTTTACCGTCGCCCGATTCCCTTTCTCTTTCGCTTGATCGCTTCCGCCAACATCGCCCGCCACCTCGCCGCCCATGCAGCGCTCCACCCTGCCCAGGTCGCGCTTAAGATTCCTCGTCGGGCCCGCGCCGATCACATCGCCTACCTCTCCCTCGACTACGGAGAGCTCTCCGCCGAGGTCGCCGCCTGGCGCACCCGCCTCTCCGCCGCCGGCCTCCGCCCCGGAGATCGCACCCTCGTGATGGTTCGCCAAGGGCTGCCTCTCATCGCGCTCGTCTTCGCCCTCTTCGAGCTCGGCGCATTGCCCATCGTCATTGATCCCGGCATGGGCCGCGCCGCCTTCCTTCGCTGCGTCGCCCACAGCCGCCCGCGCGCACTCGTGGGCATCCCGCTCGCCCGGGTGTTGTCCCGCGTTTTCCGCACCGCTTTCCGCTCCGTCGAATTGCGCATCGCCGTATCAGGCTCCCCGCTCGCCCGCCTCACCCCGCCCGGTGCCCGCCGCCCGGCCGGCGACCCTGGCGCGCTCGCCCGCACCGCCGCAGACGAGGCCGCCATCCTCTTCACTAGCGGCTCCACCGGCGCGCCCAAGGGTGTCCTCTACGCCCACGGTCAGTTCGACGCCCAGGTTAACCTCATCCGCGAGACCTACGGTATCACTCCGGGAGAGATAGATCTGCCGCTCCTGCCGCTCTTCGCCCTCTTCAACCCCGCCCTCGGCATGACGACCATCGTGCCGACAACCGACCCCGCCCGCCCCGCCTCCGCCGATCCCGCCCTGCTCGTCCGCGCCATTCTTCAGGAGAATGTCACCAACTCCTTCGGCTCGCCCACGCTCTGGGGTAAGATCGCCACCCACTGCCAGGTCGGCGCAATCACGCTTCCCTCCATTCGCCGCGTGCTCTCCGCTGGCGCCCCCGTGCCGCCCTGGCTTTGGGAAAGGCTGCCTCCCTTGATCCCCAATGGCGTTCTCCACAGCCCCTACGGCGCCACCGAGGCTCTTCCGGTCAGCACCATTTCCGCCCCCGAGGTCCTCGGCGGCACCGCCGCCGCCACTTTGGCCGGAGCCGGCACTTGTGTGGGTCGTATCATAGTTTCGAATACAGTTAAAATCATCGCCCCGCCCGCGGGTCCGATCGACGACCTCGCCGCCGCCCGCGAACTCCCGGTTGGCGAAATCGGCGAGATCATCGTCGCCGGCCCCACCGTCACCGCCGCCTACGACGATCTGCCCGAAGCCACCGCCGCCGCGAAAATCCCCTCGCCAGTCTTGTATCATCGCCTCGGGGACCTCGGCTACCTTGACGCCGCCGGACGCCTCTGGTTTTGCGGCCGCCGCGCAGAGGCCGTGCATACCGCTTCCGGCCCGCTTTACACCGAGCAGGTTGAGCCGCTTTTCGCGCCACACCCGGGCGTGCGTCGCTGCGCACTCGTCGGCACCGGCGCGGCTGGTGCGCAGCGCCCCGCGATCATCATCGAGCCGGTGGCACCCGAGTGGATGAGCACGTCCGCCGCGTGCCGCCGGTTTACCCGCGAGCTCCGCGCCCTCGCACAGCGCAACCCTCGCACGGCGCAGATCAAGACCTTCTACTTTCACCCCCAGTTTCCGGTGGATGTCCGCCACAACGCCAAGATCCATCGCCTCGCCCTCACCCGCTGGGTTCTCACCGAAGGCATCGGTTTCGAGTCCGACCCCAAACGGTGAGCCGCGCAGCGCGCCTCACCGAAATCCCAAATCCCAATGAACCAAATCCCAAGCGTCGCCACCGACCCTGCCATTGGTCATTCCGGTCCTCAAGGCCCCGCCTTGGTGACCGGTGCCACCGGCTTCCTCGGCGGGCGTATCCGGGAACGCCTGCTTGCCGCCCGCCGATCGCTTACGATCGTCTCACGCACACCCCAACCCGCTCTCGCGGCGCGCGGCATCCGCGTCGTCGTCGGCTCGCTGGCGGACCCGGCTGTCTGCGCGGAGGCCGTGCGCGGCGTCGAGACGGTTTTCCACGTCGCCGCCCGCGTCGGCGTGTGGGGCCGCTACGCCGATTTTTATCAGGATAACGTCGTCGCCACCCGCACTCTCCTCACCGCCGCCCGCGCCTCTGGCGTGCGTCGCTTTGTCCACACGAGCACGCCGAGCGTGGTTTACAACGGCTTCCCGCTGGCCGACGCCGACGAATCGCTGCCACTCACGACATCCTGCCCCAGCCCTTATCCGCTCACCAAGGCTCTTGCGGAGCGCGAGGTGATCGCCGCCAACTCCCCCGGCTTCGCTACCTGCGCGCTGCGTCCGCATCTCATCTGGGGCGTCGGTGATCCGCACCTCGTTCCGCGCATCCTCGCCCGCGCCGCTGCCGGACGCCTGCGCGTCGTCGGCGAAGGTCAAAACCGGGTGGACATGGTCCATGTCGAAAACGCCGCCGCCGCCCACCTTCTCGCCGAAACCGCCCTCCTGCCTGTCTCATCAAGCCTCAATCATACTAGTCAATCATTGATTGACAAGACGTTTGAATCGCCTTCATCAATCACTAGTCAATCATTGGTTGACAAGAAATCGGATGCTCCCGCTGCCGGCCGCGCTTACTTCATCACCAACGGAGAGCCCATCAACCTCTGGCACTGGATTGATGAGTTGCTGCGCGCGCTCGGCCGCCCGCCGCTTCCCTCCCGCAGCATGCCGCTTAGCGCCGCCTACGCGCTCGGTGCCGCTTGCGAAGCAACCTGGACCTTGCTCCGCCGGGCCGATGAGCCGCCGATGACGCGCTTCATCGCCGCCGAGCTCGCGAAGGATCACTGGTTCAACATCACCGCCGCCCGGCGCGATCTGGGCTACGTGCCGCGTATCAGCATGGCCGCCGGCACCGCCGAACTCGTTGCCGCCTTGCGGGCGCAATCCGCCGCCAATCCTCGCTCATGAACCGTTCCTTCCTGCTCTCCGCGCTCGCCATGGCGGGCATCGTCGCGCTCTCGAACTACCTCGTGCAGTTTCCGGTGAACACGTGGCTGACCTGGGGCGCCTTCACCTATCCGGTCGCCTATTTCGTGACCGACGTCGCCAACCGCCGCGCCGGCGTCGCCCGTGCGCGCCAGATGGCGTGGGTCGGTTTCGTCACCGGCCTTGCGCTTTCATTGATGCTGGCGCCGCTGCGGATCGCGCTCGCCTCGGCGGCCGCCTTCCTCGCCTCGCAGTTCATGGATATCGCCGTATTCAATAAACTGCGACAAAAAGCCTGGTGGAAGGCGCCCTTCATCGGCTCGATTGCCGCCTCCGTGCTTGATACCGCGATTTTTTTCTCCCTGGCCTTCGCCGGCGAGCATCTGAACTGGCTCGCACTCGCGACCGGCGACCTCGCGGTGAAACTCTTGATGGCCGTGTTGCTGCTCGCGCCCTACCGGATGATTTTGGTCCGCGCCGGCCTCTTGCCGGTGCGGGCAAAAGCGAACCGGGCGTCAGCCGTGAATGGCTAGGGCGTGGCGGAAGGCGGGGCTCGAAACCGTCGGCGCGACGATTTGAAGGCCGGTCGTGAGGCCGCCTGTGCCCGGTAATTGGACGGGTAGCGCCAGCACGGGCAGGTCCGCCATGCTGACGGGGGCGGTGAGAGAAAGGATGCGGTTCCGGTTGGCGAGGGTGCAGTCCGCCTTGGTGAGCGCCGGGCATGGACTCGAGGGAAGCACGATGAAATCGTAATCTCGAAACAACGCGGCCCAGGCGGTGCGGATTTTTGCGCGATGAACGAGCGCGGGCGCGAGTTGCGCCGCCGTGATGGTGCTGGCGCGTTCTATCCGGGCGCGAACGCCGGGGTCGTAGCGATCACGATACCTCTCGAACCACGGAGCATGAATTGCCCATGTCTCGTTTCCGCCGATGATGGCGTAGAGCTCGGCGGCGGGAGCGAAGAGGGAGGCCAGCTCGGCCACGAGCGCGGGGTCAAGCGGCTCGGCGAGGCTCGAGGCAGCGGCGGTGAAGGCGTCTGCAACGTCGGGGTCGAGGCCGGGCAGGGCGAGGTAGGCGCCGCGCGGAGGACGTGATGGTGTCGAGGTGGCGTCTGGCACGAGCGCGTCAAGCGTGGCGCGCATGTCGGCGGCGTTGGATGTGAAGAACCCCGGAGTGTCGAAGCTCGGAGCGAGCATCACGGCGTCGGCGACCCAACGGTGGTGAGGGATGAGCCGGAATCCGTAGAGGCCGCAGAAGGCGGCGGGCACGCGGATCGAGCCGCCGGTGTCGGAGGCGAGCGCGAGCGGCACCACGCCTGCCGCGACGAGCGCGGCCGAACCGCTGCTGGAGCCGCCGCTGGTGCGACCGGGGAAGAGCGGGTGTTCGCAGTCGCCGTAATGGGAGTTTTCGCCGGTGAGACCGTAGGCGAATTCGTGCATGTGAGTCTTGGCGGCGAGCGCGGCGCCGGCGGCGCGGAGATCTGCGACGAAGGCTCCGTCGGCTGGAGCGACGAGCGACGGCAGGTGTTCGACCCGGACTTCGGGGAGAAACGCGGATCCGGCAAAAGTGGGCAGGCCGGCAGCGTCGAAAAGATCCTTGGCGGCAAATGGTATCCCGGCGAGTGGAGCGCCGCGCGGAGCGGCTGCGATGGCGGCTGCGAGGTCGGACTCGGACGCGAGGGTGGCGACGGCGGCGCGTTGCTGCGCGGGCGGGAGTGCGGCGACGCGTTGGTGGACCAGGCGTGCGGCGGCGGCGGGCGAGAGGGCTTTCCAGTCGGCGAAGGTCATGGGGGAGAAAAAAATTAAACGGCGTCGGTGGGCTCGGCGGCGACCGAATTGGTCAAGGTTCCGAGCGACTCGATCTCGATGGAGACGGTGTCGCCAGGCTGGAGGAAGCGCGGCGGTTTGGCGGCGGCGCCGACGCCGGAGGGAGTGCCGGTCAGGATGATGGTGCCGGCGAGCAGGGTCTTGCTCGCGCTGAGGAAGGCGATCAGGGCGGGCACATCGAAGATGAGGTCGCTGGTCGAGGAGTCCTGCCGGAGCTCGCCGTTGACGAAAGTCCTTAGCGCGAGGCGGCCCGGATCGGGCACCTCGTCGGCGGTGACGAGCACGGGGCCGAGCGGGCAGAAGGTGTCGAAGCTTTTGCCTTGGCAAAACTGGCCGCCGCCGAGGCGATGCTGCCAGTCGCGGGCGGAGACATCATTGGCGATGGTGTAGCCGAGCACGTGCTCGAGGGCGTGTTCACGGCGCACGTTTTTACAGGTGCGACCGATGACAACGGCGAGCTCTCCCTCGTAGTCCACTTCGTCGCTGCGGAGCGTGCGGGGCAGGAGGATGGGGTCGCCTGGATTCTGCACCGCGCTGGCGGGTTTCATGAAGATCATCGGGTGGACAGGGAGGGGGCGGCCGACCTCCTCGGCGTGGCGGCGGTAGTTGAGCCCGATGCCGAAGATCGCGGACGGTGACACCGGGGCCAGGAGTTTTCCGGGGGAGAGCGGAGGCAGGCCGGTCGCCTGCAGGCCGCCGGGGATGAAAGGATCGCCGGCGAGCGGCAGAGCGGTGCCGTCGGGCAGGAGGGAGGCGTAAGCGGGGCCGGCGGCGGTGAGATGACGGATGAGGCGCATGGGAGGTAAAGCGATGAAGGTAGGTGTTTTTTTCCAGAGCGCGAAGTCGGAATACAGGCCGGCCCTCTTGCGCCCGGATGTCTGGTGGATAGGCTGGAGCCCAGTAGCTTTTATCACACCAACCCACATGAAACGTTTTGCCCTGATGGCCCTGCTCTTCACCTCAATGATCTCCCTCTCCTCCGCCTCCGAGCCCCTTGCCGTGGGCGCCGCCGCTCCCAAAGTCTCCGCCCTCAACGAGGCCGGCGTCCCCGTTGATCTGGCCGACATGTATTCAAAGCAGAAATACACCCTGGTGTATTTCTATCCCAAGGCCGATACGCCCGGCTGCACCGCCCAGGGCTGCTCGCTGCGCGATTCCTACGAGGTTCTGACCCAGAAAGGCGTGGCTGTCGTAGGGGTGAGCACGGACTCGGTGAAGGCGCAGGCCGATTTCAAAACAAAGTATAAATTTCCATTCACCCTCCTCGCCGACACCGAGAAAGTCGTGCTGAAGGCGTTCGGAGTGGGGTCTAACTTTGGCTTTTCGAGCCGCCAGGCCTTCCTAATCGAAGGCGGCAAGATCGTCTACGCGGATCACAAGGGCTCCACCAAGCAGCAGGCTGACGACATTCTGAAGTTCCTCGCTACGCAGTGAGGTAGAGGTGTTTTGCGTCGTTAGACGGACCATTCTCAAAACCCCGGCTCGACCCAGCCGGGGTTTTTTGTGTCCCGGTGGCTAGAATTTGCCGGGCACAAAAAAGCCGCCGTCGCACGAGGCGACGGCGGCTTGAAGGATACGGGTTCTGGGGACAACTAAGACGAGACTTACTTCTTAACGTGTCCGGAGACGAGCTTGGTCATCTCGAACATGCTTACCGACTTCTTGCCACCGAAGACAGCCTTGAGCTTGTCGTCAGCGTTGATCTGGGTCTTCACCTTCTTGTCCTGAAGACCGTTCTTCTTGATGTAGTCCCAGAGTTTCTTGGTGAGCTCCGTGCGGGGGAGAGGTTTCGCACCAACGACGGCCGCGAGGACGTCATCAGGTTGAACCGGTTTCATGAATGCCGCGTTAGGTTTACGTTTGGCGGGTTTGGTAGTTTTGGTAGCCATAGCGAAGACAGGCGTAGGGGCGGGCGGGGTGAAGGCAATCGCAATTTTACGAGGTAAATTTCGTTTTCTCAGAGGTAAAAATAAAGACTTGCGTGCGCGCTGCGCTCCGCTTGGAGGGGTGGCGATCAAGTTGTAGTGCTTTTCAACTACGAGTTTTCGCGGGCGAAGCTGGCGTGGAGGGCGGCGTAGGGGCCGTTTCGTGCGATGAGTTCGTCGTGAGCGCCGCGCTCGATTATGCGTCCCCGGTCGAGCACGAGGATGAGATCGGCCGCCCGGATGGTGCTCAGGCGGTGGGCCACGACCAGACTGGTGCGGCCTTTCAAGAGGCGGGCCAGCGCACTTTGCAGGCGGGCCTCGGTGAGGGAATCTATCGCGCTGGGCGCCTCGTCCAGGATGACGAGGCGCGGGTCGGCCAGCCAGGCGCGGGCGAAGCACACGAGCTGGCGCTGGCCGATGGAGAGGCCGCCGCCGCGTTCGCCCACCTCGGTCGCGAGGCCGTTGGGAAGGGCCTCGGGCAAGTCGGCGCAGCCCAGCGCGGCGAGTGCGGCACGCACGTCCGCCTCGGTGGCCTCCGGGCGGGCGAAGCGGAGATTGTCGAGGATGGTGCCGCTGAAGAGAAAGTTTTGCTGGGTGACGAGGCCGAGTTGGCGATGCAGGGAGCGTCCCGCAAGGGTTCGTATCTCGTGACCGTCAATCAGGACCTCGCCGGAGTCGGGCAGGTAAAATTTGGTGGCGAGGTTGATGATGGAGCTTTTGCCGCTGCCGGTGTGGCCGACCAGCGCGATGGTCTGGCCGGGGCGGGCGTGGAAACTCACGTCCTTGAGCACGGGCTGGCCTGGCACGTAGCTGAAGGAGACATTGCGCAACTCAAGATCTATGCCGGGCTGCGGTGCGGGGGGCGGGGCCGCCGGGTTGGAGGCCGAAGATGCCGTCGCAGGGACGGAGGGCTGGCGCGGGTCGGGCAGGTCGGCGGCGCCGGGGGCATCGCTCCACTCGGGCCTGCGATCAATGAGACGGAAGACGCGCTCGGCCCCGGCCATGGCGATCAAGGCCTGGTTGTATTGATTTCCCAATACAGTGATGGGGCTGAAGAACAGGTTGGCGAAGAAGAAAAACTTGATGAGGTCGCCGATCGCCATGTCGCCGTGGAGCACGCGCCAGCCGCCAAGGAGGAGCAGGGCGGCGATGAAGAACTGGCTGTTGAGCTCGAGGATGGGGTTGAGGGTGGCGGAGGCGCGGGCGAGGTTGAGATTGTTCCGCGAGTGATCCGCGAGCAGGCGGCGGAAGAGGCCGGCGTTGGTCTCCTCGCGGACAAAGCCCTGGGTGACGCGGATGCCGTTGACCGATTCGGCGAGGGTGGCGGTCACCCGGCTAAAGCTCTCCTGGCTTGCTCTCGAGTAGTAGGAAAGGCGTCCGCGGAAACGGCGGTTTACGATCCAGATGACGGGCGCCAGACCCAGCACCACCAGGAACATGACCGGATCGGTCCAAAGCATGATGATCGCGGCACCGGCCATCTGGCCGAATTGAACGATGGAGGCGAAAAGGACGTCCTGGATGCCGGCGCGCAGGGCTTCGACGTCGGACGTGAGACGGCCCAGAATGCGTCCGAGTTTGGTCTGGTGGAAAAAGGCCATCGGCTGCCGTTGCACGTTGGCGAACAGCTCCGCGCGCAATCGGTGCACGACACTCTCGCCCAGTTCCTGGGCGAAACGCATGCGGAAGTGGAACATCACCTCGGTCACGAGGGCGAGCGCGGCGTAGCCGGCGACGGCCCACCAGAGTCCCCGCGTATCGCCGCGGGTGACCGGGCCGGCGATGGCGGTGCTGAAAAGCCAGGTGAGACCGTTGAGCTGGATGGCGCGGAGAACGGTGAGGACGATGAGCCAGTTTCGCCTCGCGGCGTGGGGACGGGTGTAGGCGAGCAGGCGGCGGATGAGGCCCCATTCGAGCGGACGTTGCGCGACGTCCTCCTCCTCGTCGCTCGGCCGTTGCACGACGGTGAGCGGACCGGCGGGCAGGCTTTGGCGCAAACTGGCCGGGCGGCGCGCCTCGTTTGGATCATCGGGATCGCGGCGGGAGAAGAATGCGGCGGGCTTCATGTTGAAGCCTCCGGTTCGAGGTCGCGACCATCCACGAGTTGAAGGGCGGCAACGCGACGGTAGGCGCCGGGCACGCGGAGCAGTTCCTCGTGGGTGCCGCGTTGGACGACGCGGCCGTTTTCGAGGACGACGATGAAGTCGGCGCGGCGCAGCGTGCTCACTCGGTGGGCGACGATAAAGGTGGTGCGATCGCGGATGGCATTCTCCAGCGCGGCGAAGATTTCGTGTTCGGTCTGCGCATCAATCGCGGCGGTGGGGTCGTCGAGCAGGAGGATGGCGGGCTCGAGCAAGATGGCGCGGGCCAGGGCAAGGCGCTGGCGCTGGCCGCCCGAGAGAGTGTTGCCACCCTCGCCGAGGATGGTGGCGTAGCCTTGCGGCAAGGCGGTGATGAATTCGTGGGCCTGGGCGATGCGCGCGGCGCGCTCGATCTGCTCCTGAGTGGCCTCGGGATGGCCGAAGGCGAGGTTGGCGGCGATGGTGTTGGAGAAGAGAAAACTCTCCTGGAACACGATGCCGATGCGGCGGCGCAGATCATCAATTCGGTAATCCCGCACGTCCACGCCATCAATCAACACGCGGCCGCCTTGCGGATCGAAGAAGCGCGGCACGAGACTCATCAGCGCGCTTTTGCCCGCGCCGGTGGCGCCGAGGATGGCGACGCAAGCCCCGGCGGGCACGTGGAGATCAACCGCGTGCAGGACAAGCGGCCCGCCGGTCGCGGGATCGCCGTAGGCGAAGTCCACCGCCTCGAACCGCACGTCGCCGCGCAGGGAGGGGCAGGGCAGCGCGCCGGGCGCATCGCTTACCTCGACCGGGGCATCAAGGATTTCGAAGACGCGACGCGAAGCCACGAGCGACTGCTGCACGCTGTTGACGATGGTCGCGAGCTGGTTGACCTGGCCGGAGAACTGTTCGAGCAAGCCGGCGAAGACGACGAGCCCGGCGCCGAGCGGGAGCTGGCCCTGAATGACCAGCCAGCCGCCATAGCCCATAAGCACGAGGAGATTCACGCGAGTGAGCATGCCGATGGACGGAGAGAAGGTGCTCACCCGCCAGAAAATGCCCCGCTGTTGATCGCGCACCCGGTCGTTGCGCAAGGCGAAGGCGGCGCGGTCCTCGTCCTCGCGACCGAAAGCCTTGATGACCTGCACCCCCTGGATGGATTCGGTGAAGTGTTGGACGAGGCCCTCCGCGAGCACACGGTTCTCGGCGTAGCGCGGCTGGATCAGGCGGGAGAATACAACCGAGGCCAACGCGAGAAGAGGCGTGGTTGCCAGACAGGCGAGGGTCAGTCCGGGGCTGAGACTCACCATGTAGATCAGGTAAACGGTGAGCGACACCGCCATGATGAAACTCTGGATCAGGACTTGATCCACGAACATGCGCACGTTCTGCACGTCGCCGGTGACACGGGTGATGATTGAGCCGGTGGTGTTGGCGTCGTAGAAGCGGAAGCTGAGGCGCTGGAGTTTCGCGTAGAGCTCGTTGCGCAGATCAACCACGAGGTGGCGTTGCACGAGGCGGTTGACTGCCACTGAGTAGGAGTAGTTGAGAACGGCGCGGGTGGCGGCGAAGAGCAGGATGACGCCCGCGAGCACGCCGACGACGGCGAGGGGCGACCAATCGGCGGGCGGTTCCGGGACCCACTTCAAATGGAGCGCAGCGTGCGGGGCGACGGGGTTATCCCGCGACTCGACGGCATGTTTGATGTAATCAATGCCGTGCCCGGTGAAGGACAGCCCCGCGAGGCCGAGGGTGAGCAGCACGCACTGAAGCAGGATTACTTGGATGCAACGGATGCGGTAACGCCAGGCGAGCCCGAGCAGCCGCCGGACGAGCTGCCCATCGGAGGGGGCAGGGGTGGCGTGGGGGGCGGGCTGAGACATGGCTTTGTTAACTGGCACCTTGGATGTGCAGGGTGCAATTCTCACGCTTTGTTTTCCAAGGTGCCTCCCTTCCAAGGGTCCTTGAGAAAGATTTCGAACTTTTTTCTTGCAGTAACTAAATAGTCAACTATCGGTAGTGTCCATGGGACGGACCTCCGACGCCAAAGACCGCCTGATGCAGGCCGCACTCTCTCTCCTTTGGGAGGAGAATTACGGCGGCGTGACGGTGGATGATATCTGCAAGCGAGCCGAGGTGAAGAAAGGGAGCTTTTACTATTTCTTCCCCGGGAAAGCCGAGTTGGCGGTGGCCGCGATTGAGCAGGTCTGGGCTGCCGAATGGAAACCCGCGTTCGATGCCTGTTTCTCGGCGTCGGTCGAGCCTTTGGATCGTTTGCGGAACTACCTTCAGGCAATCGTGGAAAAACAATCCGCTACGTTCGCACTTAGCGGAAAGGTGCTTGGTTGCCCGCTGGCCTCGGTTGGGTGTGAAATAAGCACTTCCGAAGCAAATGTTTGTGACTCTGTTCGTTGCATCTTTGCCCGCAAGCGCCGCTACTACGAGTCGGCGATTCGTGATGCCGTGGCGGACGGCTCAATCGCGCCGTGCGATCCCGCCCAAAAGGCACTCGCGTTGCATGGATTGATTGATGGTTTGGTGAGCCAGGCACGCATCATGAACGATTTGTCCGTGCTGGCGACTTTGCCGGAGTTGGGCCTCGATTTACTGCGTGCCAACGTCACGCGGAGCAATTCGGGCATCCGTCCCCTCGCTGTCGGCGTTTAACGCGCATTGAATTCTCATTTTGAACCCTACGCATTTTCGTCACCTGAAATTGACTAACTAGTAAACTATAAAACCTATGAACACCATTACCACCGCTCCATTACACCTCACTGTCGAGTCGCTCGGCACGGCTCTCGCCGCCTCGAATGATCGCCCGGTGCTCGTTGATTTTTGGGCGCCTTGGTGCGGTCCGTGCAAGGCGCAGGGGCCCATTCTTGAGCAGCTCGCCGCCGCCGAGGGCGAGCGCGCCGTGATCGCCAAGCTCGACACGGACGAGTTCCCCGAGGCCGCCACCAAACACGGCATCCGCGCCTTGCCCACGCTGCTCGTTTTTCGAGGCGGGGTGGAACGCGCCCGTCTCGTCGGACTGCAATCTATCGCATCTCTTTCCGCCGCCCTCGCGGCGGCCCGTCAGGAATAAACACACTAAAACTCAGCTCATCGTCGTTATGAAAAACACCAACACCTCCTCCTCATTCGTTAACAAGGTCGCCCTCGTCACCGGTGGCACCTCCGGCATTGGCAAAGCCACTGCCATTGCCCTCGCCGCTGCGGGCGCGAAAGTCGTCCTCTCCGGCCGCCGCGAGCCCGAGGGCGCCGCCGTCGTCGCCGAGATTGTCGCCGCCGGCGGCACCGCGTCATTCTACCGTGCGGACGCTTCGGTCGAGACCGAGATCGCCGCACTGGTTGCATTCACGGTTGAGAAATACGGCCGCCTCGATCTCGCGTTCAACAACGCC
>JAIYBI010000055.1 GCA_027488595.1 Opitutaceae bacterium
ATCGTGGGAATTTTCGTGCCCAATGGCAGCGGCGGCCATGTCACGAGTTTGCCTTCGTCCCTGTTCGCGTTGCCGGCCTCGCCCGCTCCGGTGTTTCTCAAACTTGAGTTTGGTTTCCTCCAGAGCGCGGAGACGTTTTTTAAAATACTCCCGCTTCTGCTCACCCTCCTGCTGGTGGATATGTTCGATAACATCGGCACGCTTATCGGTGTCACCAAGCGCGCCGGTCTGCTCGACAAGGACGGCAACCTGCCCAAGGCCGGCAAGGCGCTCGTCGCGGACTCGACCGCCGCCATCCTCAGCTCGCTCTTTGGCACCTCGACGGTCGTGAGTTACATTGAGAGCGCCTCGGGCGTCGAAGCCGGCGGGCGCACCGGGCTCACCGCCGTCTCGACCGCCGTGCTCATGTTGCTGGCCCTTTTCCTCACTCCGTTGATCTTGATCGTGCCGGCTGCGGCCACCGCTCCGGCCCTCATCGTCGTGGGGGTATTCATGCTCCAGTCCGTGACCGAGATTGATATGAGCGACTTCCGCATCGCGGCTCCCGCCGCCCTTACCATCATCGGGATTCCGCTCACTTTCAGCATCGCCGAGGGCATCGGCTTTGGGCTGATCTCCGCCGCCTTACTCGCCCTCGCGTCCGGCAAACCCCGCGCATTCACGGTCACCGGTTATGTCATCGCAGTGATTTTCTTTTTCCAGTTCTTCCATATCTTCCCGTTTAGCGGCTAAGCTCGCCGCTATTAAATGCCCTCAACTGCCCTTCCTTCCATCCCCGTCCCGGTTGATCCGAGTGACGAGTCTATCCTCGACGTCGATTTCGACGCTCTCATTGCCGAGCTCCAACACGCCACCGGTGCCGTCGTAGCCCCCCGGCCCTTGGATGATCGCCCGCTCTACGGCACCACGCTCTATATCGCGACGTGCAAGCTCGACACCCGTTTCGGCCATTTCCGCGCCCACATTTTTCAGGACATCATTGATAAGCACTACATCATCGCCCTGGCCTTCGGCGACATAGTCAACGCCACCACCCTCCACACCCGCCTCCACTCCTCCTGCGTCACCAGCGAAACCCTGCGTGGCTGCGACTGCGATTGCGTGCAGCAGCTCGAAGGTGCCTTCAAAGTCATCGCCGAGAAGGGCAAGGGCATCCTCTTCTACCTCATGCAGGAGGGCCGCGGTGTCGGCTACGTCGGCAAGGCCCGCGACCGGATGCTCGTGCAGGCCTCCCTCGACCAGCTCTCCACTTTCGCCGCCTACGCCGCGATGGGCCTCAAGAAGGACCACCGCAACTACGAGAACATCTCTCACATCTGCTACCTGCTCGGCATCACCGCCTCCTTCACCGTCCTGACCAACAACCCCGACAAGGTGGACGCCATGAAGGCCCAGGGCCTTACCGTCGCCGGCACTGAGGCACTCGAGTTCGAGCCGTCGCCCTTCAACCTTGCCTATCTCACCTCGAAGGCCGCCGGCGGCCACATCCTCAAGCGCCCCTCCGCCACCCTCGTCAAACGCGCCCTCCCGCCCGAGCCGGTCGTCCCCTTCAAGCCCTACGCCCTCCCCGAGGCCCGCCGTTTTATCTACTCCGCCAGCTACTTCCTCCCGATGAAGCCGGTGGATAACGACATCCTCCTCACCGGCGCCCAGTTCAACGACCTCTTCAAACACGACGCCATGAGCCGCTACACCGCCGGCCCGCATCCGCTCGTGCTCAGCTACCACGCCATCCGCGAGAATCGTTTCTTCGTTAGAATCTCGGTGGACAACCTCAACTACTTCAAACGCGACAACCCCGACGACCCCATCCTCGACCTCCTCACCACGCCCTACTGGTTCAAGGTCCACGTCTACTACGACATTGTGACCTCGCAGGATTTCGTGGTGCTCACCCACGGCACGCCCCGCATCTACGACCTGCCCGTCGTGCGCCTGCACAGCGAGTCGCTCTTCAATCGTTTCCCGCTACGCACGGTGGAGAACCGCGACAAAATGAAGCAGTCGGTCAAACACATCGTCACCTATGGCGTCGGCGCGATGCTCCTCCTCCACAACGACGGACGCGGCGCCGGTTTCGGCGCCTACGCCACCGATCGCATGATGACCGAGACCAACCAGGCTCTCTCCTCCGACGAGGCCTACCGCAAACTCGGCGTCGGCTACGATAGCCGCGACTACGATTCCTCCATCATCCTTCTGCGCCACCACATTCCGAACGAGAAGATCCAGATGGTGATGAACTCCCCCGCCAGCCTCGTCAAAAAACCCGAGTATGCCGAGGCCCTCAACCGCCACAAAATAGACGTCGAGAAATGGATCTTCCTCGAAGACGAAGTCGGCCACGACTGAGGCGCTGACATCCGTGTAGCGGGGAGCGCCATGCGACCCGTTCCGACGTAGGGGCTTCGCTCGCGAAGCCCGCGCCCCCAAACCAAGCCCCGAACCACCAAGCCCGGTATTCACAATCAGCTGCCCGAACACACCAGAGTAGCCACAAAAGGCACAAAATGCGCAAAAAAGAGGGCTCCTTTTTGCGCCTTCTGCGCCTTTTGTGGCCAAATTCTCATTTTCCGAAAAGTTGAATTAATCCGACGCGCAACGCCTCCCCCCTTTGCTCCCTCCCGCTTCATCCTCCGCCACGCCGACAGCCGCGCCCTCCGCCGATCCACTCGGCCACTCGCTGCTGGCCCAGCGGCTCGCGCAAATCCCCGCCGTCCTCGCGGAAATGATCGAGCGCGGCCCCGCGCCGCTTAAATCCGCCACGCTCGCCGCGCCCCGCTTCATCATCACAGGCACCGGCAGCTCCGAAGCGCACGCCCGCTACCTGGCGATGCTGCTCAACCTCTACACCGACCGCGCCGCCACCTACCTGCCGCTCTCCGGCTTCGGGGACTGGCACCGCGACGCCATCGCCGGCAAGACCCTCGTCGTCTTCTCCCAAGGCGTCTCGCCCAACGCCCAGATCGCGCTCAACCGCCGCCAGGATTTCGCCCACTGCGTGCTCTTCACCGCCACCACCCCGGCGGCAGCCCTCGCCGCCGGCAAACGCGACCGCGCCGCCCTCCTGCAATCCATCCTCGACGCCGGCGGCGAGCTCATCGAGTTCCCCCTCGCCGAGGAATACACCACCCTCATCCGCTTCGTCGGACCGCTCGCCGGCTACCTCGCCGCACTCCAGTTTACCTCCCAGCTCGCCGGCTGCCGCTTCCCCGCGCCCACTGCCGACACCATCCTGCCGCTCCTCGCCGAGCCCGCCCCGGCCGACTTGCTCGACGCCATGATCCGCCTGCCCAGCGCCTTTTCGCAGGGGTTTAATATCGTCACTGCCGCGCCCATTTCCGACTTCGCGCAAAACCTCGCCTGCAAATTCATGGAAGGCGTCTTCTGGCCCTGCCCGCCGATCTCGGACTTTTTGCAATTCGCCCATGGCCCCTTCCAGCAGATGAACGCGCACCCCAAGCCTGTGATCATCCTGCAAGGCGACTCCACCGCCGAGGCCGAGCTGGTGGACCGCAGCGTGCGCATGTTGCGCGAGGTCGGCCTGAGCGCCTTCGTGGTAAGGGTGAACGCGCCGCCCCTGTATTCGATTTTTGGATTCGAGGCCGCGTTGAACGCGTTAGTCTTCGCTGTCATGCGCCACCTCCGCGTGGACCAGGTGAACTGGCCCGGCAAAGGCCGTGACGATCTACTCTACGGTTTTTGCCCGGATTCCTGAGCGTCAACCGCAGAAGGTTTGGCCACAAAAAGCGCCAAAAGACACAAAAACGAGCCTCCGGAAAGTGGCCTTCTTTCCGCTCTTAAACTGAATCCCAGAACTGGCATTTTTAACCACGGATATCACGGATGCACACGGATAACACCCTTACCTCCAAGCTTCCGGACTTTAACACGAGGAAGCGAAGCTTAAGCCAAAGATCGCAAAGTTTTGTGATTCATTTACTTCGCGATCTTCCCTGCTCTTTGCGTTTTCGCGTTAAAAATCTGAACGGTTCGGCCATTTAGTATCAGCCCTGAGCAATACGAAGTCCCGCCCTGCGGGACTGCATCTTCCTCTGGTGAGCGCGCTGCCGGCTTTTCTTGCGCGAACCTCATTCCGCCCTTGCCGGCCTCAGGTGCTTCGCGCAGAAACGGTTCCACGTGAACGCGCCTGCCCCACTCATGGAAGCAACGGCCCCCTCCGGAGTGCTTCGGCAGCCGGATCGGAAAAACCAGCTCCGGTCGATTATTCAGCCGTATTGCCGTCTGTCGGTGGCAAACCGGCATAATCTTGTCCGCTGCGTTTTCATAGACCGTTTCAACCGGAGGGCCAAGTGATCTTTACAAATTCCACTATTTTACAGTTAGTTCTGCGCTAACCCTAAATGGAAAGTTTTTCGACTACACAACGTTCGGAAAAAATATCATGAAACGAAAAGTCCACGATTCCGAAATATCCGAATGGCAAAACAATCCATTTAAGAACCCGACCACACGAAGCGACTCAGAAAGGAAATCCAGAGCACAATCTCGGAAGCGAACGCAAGTGAGACGGAATGAGGACTTCAATGCGCTATGGCCGCTTTGGTTAGTTATCGCCGCAGGGGGGCTTGGATTAATGATATATATTGGGTCTCAGCATTAAGATATGAAAACCACTGAGCCGAACAAGGCAGTGAGCCGCGACCATAAATGTGAAGGAACGTGCTCCGAGCAATACGCTCCGCGCCCTGTGTGGTCGCGGCTCACTTGAGCGTTGGGCAAAATACACTCAGGCATAATAAACCCAAATGAATAGCGAGGTATGGCAGCAACTTCTGTCACTTGAGAGCCGTGATGTTACCTCTCAGTGGTTTAATCGAATTCATGGTCGCGAATTAAATACTAGGCGCGCTAAAGAAATAAACGCATCGGCGAAACAAGCTCGTGAATACTTCACCAATGCCAGCAATTCAAATTACTCAGTAAGGCCACTCTTAACATTCTATGGCGTGGCAAGTTTGAGCAGGGCGTTGATCTTACTGTTGCGTCGAGAAGGAGGAGAGGAGACATTAACGGGGAGCCATGGTTTGGAGTCCGTGAACTGGGGTGCGACTTTTTCAGGGGAAGGAGGTAAAGGGTTGGCAGATTTATCTAATCTTAAGATTCGCACTACAAATGGCCTGTTTGATGACCTAGTTAAGCAAACCCAGAACAAGATCGCGCTTCATATTCATTCAGCTGCGGTAGATTGGAGTATAGATTATGATATACCGCAAACCGCGGCAGAGATAACGCTTGGGGATTTACTATCAAGACTCCCGGATTTGAGCAGAGACTTTCGAGAGATCTCGAATGCGGCACTTTTCTCATCGGTGCATGAGCTCAAGTATACAAAGGAAAGTGGCTTTTCCTTAAAAGTTAAGTCCGAGACCTTCTCCTCCATGCTTAGTTTCTATAAAGATGCTGGTTATGTGATATCCACAAACAATGAATGGACTGATTTGCACTGCGATGCCGCGATATTAGAGGCTCATACCCCGCTCTTTATACATAGCTACATTCAGAAAGTATTTGGAGCGATTCCTGAGCTGCATGTGTCTGTTCCATTCCAAGGAAAGGTCTATTATTCGCAGATATGTATTACTTACATGACGGCATACGTCCTTGGCATGCTTGTGAGATATTACCCGACTCAATGGATATCCCTTATCAACGGGGAGAAGGGAGATGCTTGGTGGCCTACGTTAAATCGGGCGCAGCAATTTGTCGAAAGTTCCTATCCGGAAATCGTGATCGAAATGATTACTTATTTACTCAAAAAACCACCAAAACATGCGAAAAAACAAGATGCCCAACAAAGCGCTTGAGCCAAACGATCATACTAGTCACGGATTCTGCTGCGCAGACCCCGCGCCAAGTATGATCGCGGCTCATCTTTAATGTTATAAAAATACAATGAGGCGAATCACTGACATTTCAGAACTAACGGTAATCTTTGAATCCGAACAATATTCGAATTCCTTGATTCGCACGTCCATTAACGGCAGAAACTTTTATCAGCACTTTTCCGAGCTGGCATTTTTTATAGTTAGGAAGGGA
>JAIYBI010000340.1 GCA_027488595.1 Opitutaceae bacterium
ACCCAGTCGGGCGCGGCAACCACGACAAAATCCTTTTTCGTGCCGCGGCGCGGGTGACGAAAGGGCACGCTTTGCAATGAGAGAATTCTAGTCTGCGCCAAGAGACTGGGCACACCGCGCTCCCATGCGACCGGCTCGCCTGCAGGATGAGAATTTGATTCGACGGACATGGGCAAAAAAAACCTCCCGCCGAAAATCGGCGGGAGGCGTAAAAACTAAAAACGATGAATCAAGCGACCAATTACTTCTTGGGGAGCTTAACCTTCTGGCCGACTTTGAGGGCGGTCCAATTCACGCCGGGATTGACGGCAATGAGGTCTGCCAAGGAAACACCCTTGGCGCGGGCGATCTTCGCACCGGTGTCACCACCGACGACCACGTATTCATCAGGACCGGCAACGGCGGGACCAGCGGCACCGGCCTTCGCAACCACCTTGGGCTTGGCGGCCGCCTCTTGGATTTTGACGATCTCGCCGTTGATGCGGGTGATCTCGCCAGCGACCTGACCGAAGGCCTCCTGAGTCGAGCGCTGGAGACCGGAGATGCTGCGGGTGGCGCCCTCGGCAGCGCTGGTCGCGGCGGCGGAGCTGGCCTCGACGGCTGCGACCTTGGCGGTCTGCTCATCTTGGAAAGCTTGATTAGCCGCCTTTAACTTGGACACTTGGACCAAGCCAACGATGGCAAGAATGAGGGCAATCACGCCCGCAATGAGACCCGCGAATGGCAGGTAGCTAGTGTTATTTTCCCGTGAGATCGTGTCCATGTAGAAAGAAGGTAAGGCTCTTCGTTACGGTTGTGTAAGGGGGGATTCAAGCAGAGACTTTTGCCAACCCATAAAAACTCTCGCAACCGCTGCACAAGTGGTCGGGGCGATAGGATTCGAACCTACGACCTCCTGGTCCCAAACCAGGCGCTCTACCAGGCTAAGCTACACCCCGGACACTCTTGCAGGGTGCCAGAAGTGAGGCTGCTTTGGCGCAAGTCAACGATTGCATTCGAAATCGCGCGAAATCTTTGGGATTTTTGGCCTTCGCTCGGATTCTTTGGAAGTCGGGAAAGGAAATCCGCCCCATACCTCGACCCCTAAAAAAAACGATACCCGCCGTTAAAAAATAACGGCGGGCTCGTCGAGTGTCTCCCAGAACCAAGGGAGAAAGGGAAAGTGGAGAAACTATTTTGCTCCGGGAAAGTTAACCGTCGGGGAAGCAGCGGGAGCGGGAGCGGAGGCCGCCGCTGCGGCCGGCACTGCATCGGGCAGCGGCAGGCTGTCGCGGAGTTGCATGGCGCGCTGGCTCCAGAAACCGCCGGCATCGTTGCTGATCACTAAATCCGTCCAACGGGTGGCGTCCGCCACCTGACCCGCGGCGCGAGCGCCGACGGCGAGATGATACGCGGCCTCGGCACGCACTGCACCGGGGAGCTTGGTGTCGTTTGCAAGCCCCTGCAGGGCCGTCTGCGCGCCGGGGGAACCGGCTTGGAGCAGCGAGATCGCGGAGCCAAGAGCGGCGCGAGTGGCGAGTGGATTGTCACCCAGAAGTTTTGCCGCCGCGCTGTAATCAACCTGGGCGACCGCAAAAGAACCGGCGGCATAAGACTCATCAGCCAGACGAAGGTGGGCGACGCCGGCGAGGCGCGTGGTAGGATAGGCCTGGGCGAAAGCCTGAAGCTGCGCGGTGCTGGAAGCGGCGGCATACTCGGCGGCGATCTTCACTTCGCGCTGCTCGGCAAAGTATGCGAACGCGCCCTTGGCCAGAATAGCCAGCACCACTACAACCAAAACCGCCAGAATCGTGCGGGAATGTTTGTCCCAAAACATCTGCAAACGATCCTCGAAGGAAGGCGCGAGATAGTTTTCGTCAACGGTGATCAGGTTGCGATCATCGCCGGCAGGGGAGTTGGGAAAGGAAGCGGCCATGCAGTTTGAAAAGGAAGGGACGAGGAGGAAAACACCGGTGACGCTTCCCGTAAAGCCGCGAATTAAAATTTCTTAAATCTCTATATAGTAATATTTTAAACTATAATTCAGAGCAAAAAATCCACAATACCCTATCAATCAAACACTACCGTCCTCTTTCCGTAAACCAGCACACGACTTTCCAAGTGCACTCGCACCGCTTGAGCCAAAACCGTGCGCTCTAAATCCCGCCCGATTCGCACCAAATCGGCGACGTCGTGGCGATGGGTGACCCGGGAAACATCCTGCTGGATGATCGGGCCGTCATCCAGAACCGCCGTGGCATAGTGCGCAGTAGCGCCGATCAGCTTCACCCCGCGCTCGTAGGCTTGATGGTAAGGTTTGCCACCGGCGAAAGCCGGCAAAAACGAGTGATGGATGTTGATCACCGGCTTGGCCCAGCGCGTTAAAAAATCGGCGGACAACACCTGCATGTAGCGCGCGAGCACCACCAAATCCACCCCGAGTTCCGCTAGCAATGCGAGTTGGCGAGATTCAACCTCCCCTTTCGTCGCGGCCGTGATCGGCAGGTGGTGATAAGGCAGCCCGTAGCTGCGCGCCGAGGCCTCCAGGTCCTGATGATTCGAGACCACCGCCACGATGTCGCATGCAAAGTCACCGGTCTTCCACCGCAGCACGAGGTCGTGAAAACAGTGGTCAAACTTCGAAACAAACAAGGCCACCCGTGCACGACGTCCGCTTGGGGCGAAAGTCACGCTCATGCCGAGTTCCGCCGCGAAGGCGGAAAACGCACTCGCCTCGCCGGCCGGGTCGGAGCCCGCCGGCACCCACTCGACGCGCTGGAAGAACACGCCGCTTTCCATATCGCGATGCTGGTCGGCGTGCAAAATGTTGCCTCCCCGCGCGAAAATCCACCCCGCCACGCGGGCGACGAGACCGGGTTGATCAGGACCGTGAAGAAGAGCGACGTGGGCGGAGTTCATGCAATTGGAACCGATTCACCTGCGGCAACCGAGCGGCGGGGCGCAAGCTTCTTGTCTTCGCATGAGAGGGTCGCGGCGGGTAGATGAATTACCCATTTCCATTCGGCACGTGTGCCGCTACGTTACCAGCGCATGAAACTACCACGCCTCCTTCCCGTCCTCACCGGCTGCCTCGCTTTCACCGCCGCCATCACCGCGGCCAGAGCTGACGCGGTCTTCCAATTCGGCTTCTTCGCCCCCGACCTCCAGTTGGTCGAGTCCACCGCAAACGTGAGCGGCCTGCGTATTGATTTTGTCTACGGCGAAAACGCCAACGTCAGTGGCCTCGACCTCGGTGTCGTCAACAGCACCACCGGCGACTTCCTCGGCCTGGGCTGGGCCGTCGGCGCCAATCTCGTGGATGGCAACGCCACCGGCATCCAGTGGAGCTGGATCTATTCACACACCGGCGGCACGTTTGCCGGCTGGCAGTCCGGCCTCATCGCGCGGGCCAGCGGCGCAGGATCAATCGGACTTCAATCCGGCTGGATCAACCTGGCGGAAAAAGATTTCAGCGGCGTGCAGTTCGGCCTTTTGAACCGCGCGGAGACCTTCAAGGGCCTGCAACTTGGCTTCGTAAACATGGCCGAGCATCTCGACGGCCTCCAGATCGGTTTGGTGAACTACGCCGCCAACTCCGACGTCTACAAAATCCTGCCCCTCGTTAACTGGCAGTTCTAAGGCACGCGCAGGCTGTTCCAGCTTGCCAAAGAAAAGAGCCCGGCCGCATTCGCGACCGGGCTCTTTTGCGTATTGTCACCGTTAACAAGCCCGGCGCTCAAACCACGACCACGTTGCCTTTGTAGGCTTGGATGGGCTTTACGCCGATCTGCTCGGACTTGAGGGCTTTGATGCCTTGAAGGGCGGCACGAGCGCCAGTCAACGTGGTCATGATGCACACGCTGTGGGCGTAGGCCGCCGCGCGGATCTTGTTTTCATCCTGGCGCGGAATCTGGCCGGCGGGCGTGTTGATCACGAGCTGGACCTGACCGTTCTTGATCATGTCCACCGCAGTGGGGCGGCCTTCGTCAATCTTGGCCAGCTTGGTGACCGGCACGCTGTTTTCCGCCAGCACGCGGGCGGTGCCGCCGGTCGAGAGGATGCTAAACCCAAGAGCAACAAGCTGACGGGCGATGTCCACCACGAGCGGCTTGTCGGCATCCTTGACCGAGAGGAAGACGTTGCCGCTGATCGGCAGACCGGGTTTGGCCGCCGCCTGCGCCTTGGCGAACGCAACGCCGAGGTCGGCGTCGAGGCCCATGACCTCGCCGGTGGAGCGCATCTCGGGCGAGAGCACGATGGTGGCGCCGGGGAAGCGGGCGAAGGGGAACACCGCCTCCTTCACGCACCAGTGCTTGGGAGTCTGCTCGCGGGTGAAGCCGAGGTCGGCGAGTTTCGCGCCGGTCATGACCTTGGCGGCGAGTTTCGCCAGCGGCACGCCGATGGCCTTCGCCACGAAGGGCACGGTGCGCGAGGCGCGGGGGTTTACTTCGAGAACGTAGAGTTGGTCGCCCTTGATCGCGAACTGGACGTTCATGAGGCCGATGACCTTGAGCGCCTTCGCAAGGTCGTGGGTGGCGCGGCGCACCTCGTCGAGCATCACCTTGGGCAGGGTGTGCGGAGGCATGACCATGGCGGCGTCGCCCGAGTGCACGCCGGCAAACTCGATGTGCTCCAGCATGCCGCCGATCACTGTCGTAGTGCCATCGCTGATACAATCCACGTCGAGTTCGATCGCGTCTTCGAGGAACTTGTCAATCAGCACGGGTTTGTCCGGCATCACATCAAAGGCCTGGCGGACGACCGCCTTGAACTCGTCCTCGCTGTAAACGATGAACATGCCGCGACCGCCGAGCACGAAGCTGGGGCGGAGCAGCACCGGGAAGCCGAGCGCGTGCGCGGCGGCGAGTGCCTCGGGCTCCGACATCGCGGTGCGATGCGCGGGGGATTTAAGCTTGGTCTCGGTCAGGATGGCGGAGAACAGCTTCCGGTCCTCGGCGGCCTCGATGGACTCGGGGCTGGTGCCGATGACGTTTACGCCAGCTTTCTTCAGTGCGGTGGCGAGGTTCAGCGGAGTCTGGCCGCCGAATTGCACGATCACGCCGGAGCACTGCTCCTGTTCGTAAATCTCCAAGACGTCCTCGAGCGTAAGCGGCTCGAAGTAGAGACGGTCGGAGGTATCGTAATCGGTCGAGACAGTCTCGGGGTTGCTGTTAACCATCACGGTCTCGAAACCGCTCTCCCGCAGCGCGAACGAGGCGTGCACGCAGCAGTAGTCGAACTCGATGCCCTGGCCGATGCGGTTGGGGCCGCCGCCTAGGATCATGATTTTCTTTTTGCCCTTGCCGGGTAGAATCTCGTTTTCGTCGCCGTAACTGGAATAGTAATACGGCGTGAACGCCTCGAACTCGGCCGCGCAGGTATCTACGAGGCGGTAGGTGGTGCCGACGCCGCGTTGTTTGCGGACAGTGCGCACCGCGAAGAGGTCCGGGGCCTTCAAAATGCCTGCGAGCTGGGCATCGGAGAACCCGGCTTGCTTGGCCTGACGGAGCAAGGCGAGCGGCACGGTGGCGAGATTGTGTCCCTTGAGCTCAACTTCGATGGCGTAGATTTCCTGGAGCTGGGTGAGGAACCACGGATCAATTTTCGAGAGGTCAAAAATCTGTTCAACCGTGTAGCCGGCCATGAAGGCATAACGCAGATAAAACACGCGCTCGTTGTTGGGCGTGGCGAGCTTGGAGCGGATGACCTTGTCGTCCGGCAGCACGTCGCCGCCGAGTTTGCCGCCGCCGAAACCAAATGCGCCGACTTCCAGGGAGCGGAGCGCCTTCTGGAACGACTCCTTGAACGTGCGTCCGATGGCCATCGCCTCGCCGACCGACTTCATCGCGGAAGTGAGCGTGGTGTCGGCGCCGACGAACTTCTCGAAAGTGAAACGCGGGATCTTCGTCACCACATAGTCAATGGTCGGCTCGAAGCTCGCGGGGGTCAGGCGCGTGATATCGTTGCGCAGCTCGTCGAGCGTATAGCCGACAGCGAGTTTGGCGGCTATTTTTGCGATGGGGAAACCGGTGGCCTTGGAGGCAAGCGCGGAGGAGCGCGAGACGCGCGGGTTCATCTCGATCACGACCTGGCGACCGGTCTTCGGATCAATGGAGAACTGGATGTTGGAGCCGCCGGTCTCGACGCCGATCTCGCGGATAACGGCGAACGAGGCATCGCGCATGACCTGGTATTCTTTGTCCGTCAGGGTCATTGCCGGGGCGACGGTGGTGGAGTCACCGGTGTGCACGCCCATCGGATCGAAATTCT
>JAIYBI010000080.1 GCA_027488595.1 Opitutaceae bacterium
GTGGAGCCTCCGCCGGCGAACTCTGTCTGGGTGAACCAGGAGCCGATGCGCGGGATGCCGGCGCGACGGCACCAGGCGGTTTTGGCGTGGTAAACGTCACCGAGCACGCCTTGGGCGATGAGTTGTTTGGCGGTCTGCACCTCGGGGATGAAGCGCTGGTTTTGCCCGACCATGAGGAGGACCTTTTGCTTTTTGGCCTCGGCGACGAGTTTCGCGGCGTCGGCGGCGCGGGTGGCCATGGGCTTGTCGAGCATCACGTGTTTGCCGGCTTTGAGGGCGTCGAGGGCGACCCTGGCGTGAAGGTAGTTCGGCAGGGCGATGGAGATAATATCAATGTCGGCGCGCTTGAGCAGGAGTTTGTAGTCCTGCACGAGGTCCGGGACGCCGAACTTATCGGCGGCCTCGCGGCCGCGCTCGGGCGAGACCTCGGCGAGGGCGACGACGCGGGCGGCGGGGTGTTGTTGAAAACTCGAGATGTGGTCGTGCCCGATGGCACCGGCGCCGATGACGGCGACATTGTAGGTGCGGTTGGCGGCGGGAGCGGCGGAGGCGTTGGATTTTTTGGCCATGGGAGTGGAGATGTTCGGGGTTATTGGCGTATCAGTTTAGGCTCGGCCCCATTTCTTTAATTGTTCGAGAGAAAGACGGACGGATTCGAGCGGATCGTGGTTGTAGTGTTCCACCTCGATGACCTGCCACTCGGACGCGCCCACGGAGTCAATGGCGGCGAAGAGGGCGGGGAAGTCCACCGGGCCGGTGCCGAGTTCGTGGCTGTCCTTGAGGTGGATGAGTCGGCAGCGGGTGCCGAGGCGGCGGAGGAACCGGGCGGGATCGTGGCCGGCGAATTTTACCCAATAGACATCGACCTCGGCGCCCAGATGGGCGGGTGCGGCGGCGTCGAGCAGATGCTCGAATCCAGACTGACCAAGATCGGTGGCGAGTTCGCCGTCGTGGTT
The DNA here is from genome assembly GCA_027488595.1 of Opitutaceae bacterium. Taxonomy (GTDB): domain Bacteria; phylum Verrucomicrobiota; class Verrucomicrobiia; order Opitutales; family Opitutaceae; genus IMCC26134_A. The sequence goes on from JAIYBI010000080.1 coordinate 957, forward strand.
GTGGTAATGGAGGTGCAGGCCGTAGCCACGCAGGCGGGCGCCGATGGCGCCGAGTTCGCGTCCGAGCTCGGCGGCCGAACCGGCGTTGGCGAAGAGTTCCTTCGGCATCCACGGACAGATGATGTGGCGGCTGCCGAGGCGGTGCGCGTCCACGGCAAGGTTGGTGAGGTTGCCGCGCAGAGAATCTATGCCGACGTGCATGCCGGAGCATTTCAGGCCTGCGGCCTTGAGGGCGGCGGCGGCCCCGGCGGCGTCGAGGTTGCCGTAGCCAGCGGTTTCAACGCCGTGGAAACCGAAGGCGGCGAGTTTGGCGACTGTGCCGGCGAAATCCTTGGCGACGTGATCGCGGACGGACCAGAGTTGAACGGAGACGGGGATTTTTAACATGGTTGGATTTGGTGAAAACTGGTCAAAGTCATGGCCGCGCGCCGCCCTCTTCGCAATGGAAAGAAACTGGAATGGAGCGGCACGAAACTGGATTTTAAGGTCACGTTTAGCGATGGCTCGCGAGCCAAGCCAGCAAGGCCGCGCCCCAAGGTAGATTGGCCCCCAGGCCGGCACCGTGGGCGGCACCCTCGGTGAGCAGCAAAGTGGCGGGCACGCGGTTCGCGGTGAGTGCGGCGTAAAGGGCGAGGGAGTTGGCCGACGGCACGCAGCCGTCGAACTGTTCGTGGGTGATGAACATGGGCGGGGTTTGCGCGGTGACAGCTTTCTCCACCGAGAGCTGGAGAGCGAGCGCGGGGTCGGCGGGGACGCCGAGAAGGTTGTCGCGAGAGCCGAAGTGGGACCACGGCTCAACAAGCGAGACGACGGGGTAGATGAGCGCGGCGAGGTCGGCGTGGGCGCCGAGGGCGTCGAGTTCATCACCGGCGAGACCAGACGGGTGGGCGGGTTGAGTCGCGACTGTGCCGGCAAGGTGGCCGCCGGCGGAGAAGCCCATGACGCCGACGCGGTCCGCGCGAAGACCGTGGCTGGTGGCAAGGTGGCGCAAGTGGCGCATGGCGCGCTGGGCATCAATGAGTGGCACCGGGTGGCGGCTTGGGGCGTGGCGGTATTCGAGCACGGCGGCGGCGATACCGTGGGCGGCTAAAAACTGGGCGGGGCGATGACCTTCCTTGGGGGTCGAGACCATGCCGTAACCGCCGCCGGGAAGGATCAGGATGGTCTGGCCGGTGCGGTATTCGTCGCTCGGCAGGTAATAGGTGAGACGGGGCAGGGTTCCGTCTTCGGCGCTGGCGTGGGGTGTGCGATCAGCAGGCCAGAGGGCGATTTCTTGGGGGAGATTGATCGAGGGGGTGGTGTTCATGCGGAGGCATGAGGTCACGGTGCGCTGCCGGTCTCAAGCCGGTAGGCGGGTTGCGTTCCGGTCGCCAGGCGTGGGCCTCTTCACTCAAACCGCGGCGGAGTGGCGGGTGGCGGTCGTGGCGAGCGCGGGATCGAAGCGGGCGGCGATCACGCGAAGCAGAGGTAGGCCGGCCTCTGTGACACGCAGGCCGTGGTCGTTGAGCTCGACGAAGCCCTCGTCGGCGAGATCGGCGAAGGACGCGATTTCGGCGGCGTAGGTGGCGCGCGTGTCGAGCCCAAGCGCAAAATCGAGCTGATCAAAGTCGAGGCGGCGGCGGCACATGATGTCCATGATGAGACGGCGGCGGCGTTTATCCTCGGCGCTCAGGCGGTGGCCGCGCTCGACTGGAAGGCGGCCGTCGGCGAGGGCGTTGCGGTAGGAGAACAGGTCCTTGTAATTCTGGTAATACGCGTCGGGCGTGGCGGAGATGGACGAGATGCCAAGGCCGTAAAGGGAGGCGCCGCCGCGGGTGGTGTAGCCTTGGAAATTGCGATGCAGGGTGCCGTCGGCGAGGGCGCGGGCGAGCTCGTCGGAGGGGCGGGCGTAGTGATCCAGACCGATGTCAATGAGGCCGGCGGACGTGAGACGTTCTCGGGCGAGGTTGGCCATGGCCAGACGTTCGGCGGGGGAGGGCAGGCCGTGTTGACCCTCGAGTATGCGCTGCGCGGGTTTGAGCCAGGGAACGTGGGCGTAGGCAAAAACCGAGAAACGGTCGGGGCGCAGATCGAGCACGTCTTCAATCGTCCGTTCGAAGGTGGCGGTGGTCTGTCGCGGGAGGCCGTGGATAAGGTCAACGTTGATCGAGTAAAAGCCCGCTGAGCGCAGGGCTTGCACTGCCTCGTGGTTGAGCGAATGGGGCTGGATGCGGTGGATGGCGGCTTGGACGGCGGGATCGGTGTCTTGCACGCCGAGGGAGGCGCGGCGGGCGCCGAGCGCCCGGAGGGCGTCCAGGTGGCCGGGAGTAAGATGACGGGGGTCTATCTCCACGCTAATCTCGGCTTCGGGTTCGAAACGGAAGTGGCGGTGGAGTAACTCCGTCAGTCGCATGAGTTGATCTGGCGGGAAAAAGGTGGGCGTGCCGCCGCCGAGGTGGAGCTGGGTTACAGGCCGTGAGGGGTCGAGATGGCGGCGAAGCAGGGCGAGCTCTCGGGCGAGGTCGTCGAGGTATTCGGCGGCGACCGACGTGCGGCGAGTGATGACGGTATGGCAGCCGCAATACCAGCAGCGCTGGGCGCAGAAAGGGAGATGGAGATAGAGTGAGAGCGGAGTGGCGGCGGTGCCGGGTGAAGGGGAGTTATCCTCGGCGAGGGCGCGAGGCAGATCGACGTCGGCGAGGTCGTCGGTAAAACGGTTGGCTGGCGGGTAGGAGGTGTAGCGCGGGGCGGGGGAGCGGGCGTGGCGCAGCAGGGCGGTGTCCGAGGTGGAAACGAAGCGGGAACGAGGCGGGGCCTTGAGCATGGCTTCAGTATCGTGGAAACGAGGATTTTCCACTCGGCGTGAATTGGTGGTAACAGTGCGGAAATTGCTCTCGTGCCGGTTGCGTGCGATGACACTAAGTGCGTAGCTGAGTGAGATTCTACCTATGAGCGACACCATCACCCTTCGTCCTGCAAACGAACGCGGCCATGCCGACCACGGCTGGTTGGACTCGTGGCACACGTTCTCCTTTGGCGATTACCACGACACCGCGCACATGGGCTTCCGCAGCCTGCGAGTCATCAACGACGACCGCGTTGCCGCCGGGCGTGGCTTCGGCACCCACCCGCACCGCGACATGGAGATTTTCAGCTACGTGCTGGAGGGAACACTCGCGCACAAGGACAGCCTCGGGAACGGCCGCGAACTCAAGCCCGGCCAGATCCAGCTCATGAGCGCGGGGCGGGGCGTTTCGCACAGTGAGTTTAATCCCGCGGCGGGCGATGCGCTTCATTTCCTGCAAATCTGGATCCAGCCCCGCGAGCGAGGTCTGGCGCCGAGTTACACGGAGTGGACTCCCAATGCCGGGCATCGCGATGCGCCCAAAGTGCTCGTGATCTCGTCTGATGGTCGCGAAGGCTCGGCGACGATTCATCAAGACGCGGACATTTATCGCCTCCGACTCCAGCCCGGGCAGACCGTGACGCACACTTTAAAGGCCGGGCGCGGTGCCTGGCTGCAAATCGCTGACGGCGGGGCGACCCTGAATGGCGTCGCGTTGGCGACCGGAGACGGTGCCAGCTCGGAGGTGGCGGGTGAGCTGACGGTCACCGCCCGCGTGGCGACGGAAGCGCTGCTTTTCGACTTGGGTTGACGAGACGACCGGCCAACCAATGCGCGAACGCGCCGACGGTAGCGAGCTGGTGCCCCCACGGAGAGTCGAACTCCGCTTTGGTGGATGAGAACCACCCGTCCTAACCGATAGACGATGGGGGCGAACCCAACGGAGGTGCGAAGATTACGCTGAGTTTGTTTGCGTCAAGCCTCGGTTTTTTAAAAATCAGGCACGTCCACCCAGACATCTTCAACGGTGTTGCCGCACTCGAAAGCTAAACCGGATACTCGTGGGTTTGCATTTAACGGGGGGAAGGGGAATGCGTGCGGAGGCGCGCTGCGCCCATTTGGTTTCTGTAATGGTGGCCCATTACGCGCTGATAACAATGCGGTAGCGCGATGATACAGGTTTTGTATAGAGGATAGAGCCCAGATGCGTCTTTCGCTGTGTAGATGAGTCAACTCATCACTTGGTCTACTATAAGCGTATTTTGTCGGGAACCATTTGCTCCGACCGCTTTCGAAGTATTTACCTTTATGTCGTCAGATGTCCGGCATTCAGCGCTTCGGGTTAACGTAATCCTTCAACTTCTTTTGCCCATGTCATCCTATATACCGTCTGCCAGTTCCGAAATCTCCGCCAGTGGTGGTGCCTCCACCGCTTTGGAGACTGCTCCTTCTTTCTTGGAGCCCGTTCGCGCCGCCGCTGCGCCCGAGGAACCGGCCGAGCGCAATAACCTGCAGCTCTATCTCCAGGAAATTGGCAAGACGCCCCTGCTCACGATTGATGAGGAGGTGAAGCTCGCCAAACGTATAATGAAGGGCGACAAGGCCGCCCGCGATCACATGATCTCGGCCAATCTGCGTCTCGTGGTGAAGATTGCCATGGATTACAAAGACTTCGGTCTCCCGCTCCTCGATCTGATCAGCGAGGGAAATCTGGGCCTTATCAAAGCCGTCGAGCGCTTCGACCCTTCCAAGGGTGGCAAGCTCTCCACCTACGCTGCGTGGTGGATAAAGCAGTCCATCAAGCGCGCCCTCGCCAACCAGTCCAAGACCATCCGTCTCCCGGTTCATTTGGTGGACAAGATCTCCAAAATGCGCCGCACCGCCATGGCCCTCACCGAGGAACTCGGTCGCGAGCCCACCGATGAGGAGATCGCGATCGAGCTTCAGGTGCCCACCAGCAAGGTTGCCCATCTGAAGTCCGTCAGCGTTCGTCCGGCGTCCCTCGATGCACCCATCGGCGAAGATGGCGATTCCACGACTTTCGGCGAGATTGTGGGCGACGAAAACGCGGTCAGCCCGGCGGAAAATCTTCAGCTGTCAGGCCAGAATAGCGCGCTCAACTCCTTGGTGGACTCCCTCGACCCGCGTGAGGCCGAGATTATCCGCTACCGCTTCGGCCTTGATGGCCGTGACGAGCTCACCCTCGAAGAAGTTGGCGAGAAGTTCCGCGTCACTCGCGAGCGCGTCCGCCAGTTGCAAAATCTCGCCCTCTCCAAGATGCGCAAAGCCCTTGAGCAACAGGAGGTGCAGCGCACCGCCGAGGATATCGAGCTCGAGGCGAAGCAACGCGCCCGCGAAGAAGTCATCCGTGAGTTCATGATCGCTCGCACTCCCGTAGGCGCGGACAAACCGGTCTCGAAGCCCGTGCGCATCTTGCCCCCGGTGACCACTTCCCGTGCGGCCGTCGTCAGCGCCCCGTCCTCGCGTGCGACCAGTAAACCCGCGAAACCCGCAAGCGTCGCTTCGCCCTTTGCCCCCCGCCGCACCAACATGCTTGGCGCGAAGCTTTTCGGGCCCCGTCGCGGTAAGTGACCCGACGAGCCTCGCGCGTCGTTTCACTCAACTTCCCGCAGTGATTCCGCGCCCGGTTTGCCGCGGAGTTCCAGCGGGGGTTCATACTCGATCAGGTCAACGTTCACGGTGCCGACCGGTCCCTTGATCTCCACTCGCAGCGGCAGGGCTTGCGGGCTGTCTTCAATCCAGATGCGCATGCCGCCGCCTTTGCGGAATACCCCGCGCGGCGTCCCCACCGGTTCGGGCACGATCAGGAGGGTGGAAAAAGTGCCGAGCGGAGTCTTGATTGTCTCGCGCAGGTCGGCGCGAAGACGGATTGGATAAAATTTTTTGTCGGCCAGCACGACGACGTCGCGCGTATCTCCGGGTTTGAGATTCCAACGACGGGCGGTCACGAGGCAGGTGATCAGGTCAAGCGGCTCGCCCGCGGGCAGGGGGATGTCCGCGTCTCGTTTTGGCACGAGGGCGTCGCGGTAGTAGGCTACGTTTTCTTCGGAGTCGAAACGGATGCTGCGGTCCTCCCGGCGTTTTCCGGCGGCGGCGGTGTATCTCGCCGATATCATGCGCCCCGTGATCGGATCGAAGAGGGATTCTCCGGTGGCCCGGTAGGTGTAGAGGTGGGCGATCACGCCGTCGCTCGAGACGTCCACCCGGATGCGACGCGCCGGCGCGGCGGGCACCGTGGAGGAAGTCGCCTCATCTGTGGGGGAAATAGATTCGTTGCCCGCCGGCGCGTTCATCGGCGCATCATCGGCGGAGACGGTGATGCGGCCGACGCGGGAGAAAACCTTCCAGCTTGCCTGGAAAACCAGCTTCTCACCGACGCCCAAGGCTGGTCCGAGATTCGCCTGCGCCGGCATCTCCGGAGGCAGCGTTTCGGCCTCGGTCACCTCGGCGAGCAGCGCCGACTGTCCGCAGAGGGCGAGTCCGGCGGGTATTAGAAACGCGAGGCGCATGGCAGGAAGCATAGAGCAGGGACGAGCACGAGTGGTTCCATGGCAAAACAACATTGGCAGAAGGCGGGGCGCCGCGCGCCGCAATGATTCACCTCAAGTCGTGGGAAGCGTAAACTCGAGCTGGTTATCCTGACTGATCGCCCATGCCTCAATGCCGCGCTGGCGGAGGTCGCGGGCAAAATCCGCCGCGAAGCCGTGGAGGGTAAGCACACGTTGCGCACGGGTGAGCTCGACGAAGCGAAGCAAATCCGGGTAATCCGCGTGGTCGGAAAGTGCAAACACCGCATCGCACTGGTAACGAAACTTCACTCCGGGATCCAGCGCCCAGCCGGTGAGCACCGCGGTGCGGCGCTTCGTTATTTGTCTTATGCTCGGCGAGCGCGCCGCTTGCGGCGGACAGAGCACAACGTGCCCGGCGCAAGTGGTGGCGGCAAAGGGAGCGTAGGCCGGGAAAACCAGCCCGAGTTTTTCATACACCTGCGTTAGTTTCAGAATCTGCGGATGCAGCATCACCGGCAGCCCCGCGCCGGCAAAAACCTGAAGAATCTCTTGGCTCTTACCCAGGCTGTAACCGAGCAAAATCGGAGTCGCCCCGTCGGCGATGGTCTCCCGGCAAAACGCGATCACCGCCGCAAGCACCTCCTCAGTTGGCGGGAGCGTGTAGTGGGGCCGCCCATACGTCGTCTCCATGATAGCCACATCCGCGCGCGGCACTTCGCAGGGCTCGCACGACAAGCCGGGACGCAGTTTAAAATCCCCCGTATAGAGCAGGCGGCCGTGTTCAGGGTGTTCCAACAGGATCATGGCCGATCCGTGGATGTGACCGGCAGGATAAAGCGTGACCGTGACTTCGGGGTGATCGGCGGAGAGCGGCGCGGATTCGCCAAAGGGCAGAATGCGTTCAATCCGGTGGCCCTTGCGGTCCGGCATTCGGGCCTGCATCAGCGCGGCCGTGCCGGGCGTGAGCAAAACTTCGTGGTGCCGTGCGAGGTGGTCGAAATGAGCATGCGAAACGAAGGAACGCGCCACCGGCCGGTGCGCATCGAGCCACCAATCAAGCTGCGGCAGATAGAGACTGCCGCGCGGGTATTGGACATCCCAGGCCACGGCGTCAGTGAGGCAGCGGGCCGCCTTGCGAGATCGTGCTCAAGGTTTGTCCAACGCCTTCCGTCCCGGCCCGAGGATAAAGAGCGCGATGCAGACAAACGTGGTGAGAATCGGATACGCCGCCGCCTCGAAGCCGCCGTAGTTCCGGTAAAGCCAGATCGCCGCTACGGTCGTCACCACCCCGAGCGCGATGGAGGCGGGGCGGTGAAAAAAACCCATGATCAAGCACGCGCCGCCCAGAATCATGGTGAACATGGCCGCGCAGCCCCACCACTTGAAACCGGATTCGATGCCGATGGATTCCACCGCCTTGCCCACGCGGATCCATCCCTTTTCTCCCTCTCCAAGCAGCGGGTAGCCGTGGATCGCCGCGAAAACCGCGCCCACGCCTGCGCGAAGAATGAGCAGTCCGGTGTCGTGCCATTGGTCGAGAAACTGCCAGCGTAGGTTCATGGTGTGGAGGGGGCGGGATGTTCGGAAAGTGCACCCAGGTATTTGCGTTTAAGCAATCGCCAGGCGGTGACAAAGAAAGCGGTGAGCGGGATCGCCAGGATCATGCCGAGGATGCCGCCCAGCGCGGTGCCCCAAAAGAAAATCGCCACGATGATCGTCACCGGATGGAGGCCGGTCCGCTGGCCCATGATTTTCGGAGTGAGATACCAGCCCTCGATGCACTGCACCACGATGAAGATACCGATAACAACCAGCACAAGGTCGAGCCCGCCCTCCGGTTGAAAAAACGCCAGCGGCAGCGCGACGCTGAGGCCGAGGATGGTTCCGAGGTAGGGCACGATGTTGAGCACTCCCAGCATCAGCCCGATAAACAGTCCGAATTTCAACCCGCCGATGGTGAAACCCGCCGCCAGCAGCACGCCCATTATTAGACCGATGATGAGTTGCCCTCGAAAAAACGAAACCACGATGGCGATAAACTCCTTAACCAAAAACACCACGTCTTCGCGGATCGTCGGGCGCAAAAACGGCAGTTGATCGCCAAGGTGGCGCGTCGGGTCACCGCTCGAAAGCAGAAAGAAAAACAGGTAGATCGGGATGATTGCCAGGCTGGTGAAAAACCCGAATACGCTCAGGATGCCCGTCCCCGCAGCCTTGAGCGAGGGCACCGCGTGCAGGGCGATGTTACGGGCTTCTCCACTCAGGTTCTCAATGATTCCTTTGACCGTCGGGTTATCAATGTAGCGATTAACGAGGTCGGACCACTGCGGGTAGTGCTCCTTTGTGTAGGCGAAGGCGTTTTTCCAGAGGTCGGGCAGGAAGGTGATGAAATCAAGCAACTGCCGGATTATCGGAGGTAAAACAGTCACGAGCATGGCCGACGCCAGCAGAAGGAAGGCACCGTAAATCACGACCACCGCGAACACCCTGCGCAGCTTGAAGCGAGTTTGCAGCAGCTCCACGATCGGTATCAGGACGAGGGCCATGATCCCCGCCGTGATTAGTGGCCAGAGGACATTGGAGAACAGCGCCACCAAGTCTACCGCGCCCACAATCAGTCTCACGATGAGGTAGCCGGAGACCACCAGTGCAAGAAAAGCCAAGGCGAACCCAATGATACGCGCCTGCAACGGCGTGAGCAGTGCCCCTGGCTTGGCGGGCGGGTTTGCGGAGGATGTTTCGTCGGCCATGGCCAAGAACTAGGCAGCCGATACCCTGGGGAGCGAGGCGATTGTGTAGAATGGGGAGTTGCTTGCCGCCCCGGATGCGTAAGGTGTGGATTTATCCCATGCAGCCGGCGACGCACATTCACATCAAAGGAGCCCGCGAGCACAACCTCCAGAACCTCGAGGTCAAAATCGCCCGCGGCAAACTCACCGTCATCACCGGCCCCAGCGGCTCCGGCAAATCCTCGCTGGCCTTCGACACCCTCTACGCCGAGGGCTACCGCAAATACATGGAGTCCCTCTCCACCCAGGCCCGCCAGGTCCTGGAGCAGCTCAAGCGCCCCGAGGTGGACTTCATCCACGGCCTTTCCCCCGTGCTCGCCATCGAGCAACGCACCGGCTCCGGCTCGCCGCGCTCGACCATCGCCACCGTCACCGAAATCGCCGACTACGCCCGCCTCCTCTGGGCTCTCCATGGCGAGCAACGCTGCCCGAAAGACGGCGGCCGCGTCCTGCAACGCTCCCTCGACGACAACGTCCAGCACGTGCTGACCACCTGCGCCGGCGAGCGCATCATGCTCCTCGCCCCCGTGCTCAAGGCCCGCGCCAGCGTGCTGCGCGACGAGCTGCCCCGGCTGAGGCAGCGCGGCTTCCAACGCGTGCGCCTCGACGGCGCGGTCAAAAACCTCGACGACCCCAATCTCGTCCCCGCCGGCCAGGGCACCCGCGAACTCGTCGTTGAAGTAGTGGTAGACCGCCTCGTGGCCGTCGCCGACCAGCGCTCCCGCATTGCGGACTCGCTCGAGCTGGCCTTCCGCGAAGGCGGCGACCGCGCACTGGTGCTCGCGCAAAAGACCGGCGCCGCCGCCGATGTCTGGCGCGAGGTCACCCTCTCCCAATCGCTCGCCTGCGAGATCTGCGGCGACGTCTTCGAGAAACTTACGCCCAAGCATTTTTCCTTCAACAACCGCGAAGGCGCCTGCCCCGATTGCGATGGTCTCGGCCGCAAACTCCGCTTCGTGCCCGAGCTGATCGTGGCCGACCCGGAAAAATCCGTCCGCGAGGGCGCGTTGAAGCCGTGGCGCATAGGCGGAAAAAATCTTATCATCAAACACAACGCGCTTCTCAAACAGCTCGCCGAGCAGTTACCCTTTGATGCCGACACGCCTTGGGGCGAGCTCCCCGAGGCCACCCGAAAGGCCATCCTCTTCGGCGCCGGCGAGCGCCAGTTCGCCTTCAAACTCCGTCGCATGCGCGAGGCCAAGGCCTCTACCTTCGACGGCGTCATCGCCGACTTGGAGGAGAGTTTCCGCAATACCGACAGCGACGGCTTCCGCGCCCGCCTCACGACTTTTATGGTGAGCGGCGGCTGCCCGACCTGCCACGGAGGACGCCTCAACGCCCGCAGCATGGCCGTGAAGGTGGCCGGCCGCTCCATTGCGGACTTCTTCGCTCAAGACGTCACCGGCGCCCACGCCCTCGCGACCGAGCTCGCCGCCGTCACCGCCGGCAACGAGGCCGTGCGCGAGATCGTCGCCGGTATTGAGCAACGCCTGCGTTTCCTGCTCGAAACCGGCCTTGGTTATCTGTCCTTGGATCGCGAATACGACACTCTCTCCGGCGGCGAATCCCAGCGCGTGCGCCTCGCCTCCCAGCTCGGCATGGGGCTCATGGGCGTCATTTACGTGCTCGACGAGCCCAGCATCGGCCTGCACCCGGCGGACAACGAAAAACTCCTCGCCACCGTCACCGAGCTGCGCGATCGCGGCAACACCGTCGTCGTGGTCGAGCACGATGAGGACACCATGCGCCTCGCCGACGAAATCATCGAGCTCGGCCCCGAGGCCGGCGCGGAAGGCGGCCGGCTCCTCTTCCAGGGCACTCCGGCTCAGCTCATGAAGCTCTCCGCCAAGGCCTCGCGCACCGGCCCCTTTCTCGCCCGCACCCAGCGCGTGACCAAGGACGCCAAGACCAAGAAGGGCGAGGGTGAGTTCGTGACCGTGCGCGCCGCCCGCGAGAACAACCTCCGCGATGTGGACGCCCGTTTCCCCGTCGGTCTGCTCACGTGCGTCACCGGCGTCTCCGGCTCCGGCAAGAGCACCCTCGTGAACGATGTGCTCGCCGCCGCCGCCGCGCGAAAACTCAACGGTGCGAAAAGCATTCCCGGCAAACATCGCCACATCGAGAACCTCGACGCCTTCGAGCGCCTCGTGCAGGTGGACCAATCGCCTATCGGCCGCTCGCCTCGCTCCAACCCCGCGACCTACGTCGGCCTGATGGACCCGCTGCGCGACCTCTTCTCCATGGTGCCGCTCGCCAAGGTGCGCGGCTACACCGCGAGCCGTTTCTCCTTCAACGTGCGCGGCGGCCGCTGCGAACGCTGCGCCGGCGACGGCCTCATTAAGCTCGATATGCAATTCATGGCCGACGCCTACGCTCCCTGCCCAAGCTGCGGCGGACGCCGCTTCAACCGCGAGACGCTGGAGA
>JAIYBI010000401.1 GCA_027488595.1 Opitutaceae bacterium
AATTCGGCGACGCCGACCTCAACGCGCACATCGACCAGGCCCTGAAGGAAAACCAAGGGATCAAGGCAGCGTTGGCGCGCGTGGAGCAGGCGCGGGCACTCACTGGCCAGGCACGGGCATCCTCCCTGCCGATGGTCGGTGCGACCGGGCTGGCGACGCGGGAGCAAACTTCCGAAACGCTCACCAACCAATTTCCGCACAGCCTCACGACCAGCTACCGCCTACCCCTGACACTCTCGTGGGAACTCGACCTGTTTGGACGCGTGCGGCGCTTGAGCGAAAGCGCGCAAGCCGGGTTCCTCGCCTCGAAGGAACTCGCGGAATCGACCCGCCTGTCCGTGGTGGCGGAAACCGCTTCGGCATATTTCGCGCTCGCCGCGACCGATCAGGAAAAGCGCATCGTGGAGGAAACGCTGGCCTTGCAGAAGGAAATGTTGACCCTCGTCGAGGCGAGATGCGAGGCGGGCCGGGCGAGCGATCTCGCGCATGAGCAAGCTCGCTTCGCCGTGGCCTCGTCTGAAGCAGACCTCGCGGCGGTCGAAAGTCGCCGGTCGGCTTTGAAAAACGGCCTCGCCGTCCTGCTGGGGCAGGCGGCACCGGATTTCGAGGTTGGAGAGCTTGCGCAACTCAAAGATTCCCTGCCGCCCGTGCCGGTCGGCCTGCCGAGCGAGCTTATGCTTCGCCGCCCCGACCTCGCCGCGGCGGAGAGCAGCATGAAGGCGGCAAACGCGCAGATTGGCGTGGCGAAAGCGGCCTTCTTCCCCGCGATTTCGCTGACCGGGAGCGCCGGCTACGCGAGCGCCGAAGTCAGCAATTTGTTCCAGCCCGACAGCCGCGCGTGGGCCATTGGGCCCAGCGTCTACCTGCCCCTGTTTCAGGGCGGACGAAACCGCGCCAATCTCCAGCGAAGTCAGGCCACCTACGAAGAGGCGATCGTGGGCTACCGACAGACGGTGCTTAACGCGTTTCGCGAAGTTCAGGACGCACTCACTACCTCCCAGCGTCTGACCGAGCAATCTGATGCTATCACGCGTGCCGTGGCTAGTGCCCGGCGCGCTCGTGAACTCGCGGAGGAGCGCTACCGCGCCGGCCGCACCAGTTATCTTGAGGTGATCGACGCCCAGCGAACCGCTCTCGCAGTCGAGCGCAGCGCCGCCGGGATCACCGGTCAGCGCTGGATCACCCGGGTCACGCTCATTCGCGCCCTCGGCGGCGGCTGGGAGCGGCCCGCAGCCATGTAAACCACTCGGAAAATTTCATTTCAACTACCTACTTCCTATGAACCTTCACACTGATTTTAACGTATTCAGCTCCCCGTCATGGGGACGGAGCAAAACAAACGCCGCGCGCCAGGGAAGCGGCCTCGCCCTGGTGGCCATGGCTACCTTGGGCGGCATCGCCCTTTCCGGCTGCAGCCGAGGCGAGGCCACCGCGAGCCCCGTCGCTCCCCGAGTAGTGAGAACCATTCAAGTAGACTCGGCCCGGCACGGTGCCGTGCAGGCGATGCATTTCACCGGCGTGGTCCGTGCTCGCACGGAGAGCAATCTGGGATTCCGCGTTGCCGGCAAAATCGCCGAGCGCTTGGTGGACGCGGGCCAGACCGTCAAGGTGGGCCAGCCGCTGCTGAAGCTCGATCCCACCGACTATCAACTGGCGCTGCAAGCGGCCCGCGCGGTGCAGAAGCAGACCGCGCTCGAACTCGAACGCGTCCGCGTGCTGGTGGAGAAACGAGCCGAGTCGCGCGACACACTGGAACGAGCGACCGCCGCCGCCGAGGCCAGTGCGGCCCAGGCTGAGCAGCTGGCGAATCAGACGAATTACACGACGCTGTATGCCGACGCCGAGGGCATCGTGATGTCCACGTTGGCAGAACCGGCCCAGGTCGTGGCGGCCGGACAACCCGTGCTCGTGCTCGCCAAGGACGGGAGGCGCGAGGCCGCGGTCGATATTCCCGAGAGTTCGCTGGAACGCATTCGGGGCGGAAACGCCACCGCTCAACTCTACCTCAACGCGGAGTTGCGCGTGCCCGCGACCTTTCGCGAAATCTCCGGCGTCGCCGATCCGGTGGCGCGCACCTATCAGGCGCGCTACGTCCTGGAAGGTGAGTCATCCCGGTTTCCCTTGGGCGCGACCGTCACGGTTCGCATCGCCACGGGCGGCGAGGAAGTTCCGTCGACGTTGGAAATTCCGCTGGGCAGTTTGATTGATCGCGGTGATGGCGCCTCGGTCTGGGTCATCGATCCGAAAACCTCCGCCGTGACGAAGCGTCCGGTCTCCATCGCGAAACTCGGAGCGGACACGGCCTCGATCAGTCGAGGACTTCAGGGTGGCGACGTCGTCGTTTCGCTCGGTGCCCAACTTTTGAATGCCGGTGAAGTGGTGCGGGTTGAAAAACCCTCGGCGGAGGTGGTCAAATGAACCGCCTCAATCTCTCGGCGCTGGCGGTCAAGGAACAGGCCGTCACGCTCTTTCTGCTCATCGCCATCGCCGCAGCCGGTGTGCTCGCGTTCAGCCGCCTGGGGCGCGCGGAAGATCCCACCTTTGTCGTCAAGATCATGACCGTGACCGCAGTGTGGCCGGGTGCCACCGCCGAGGAGATGCAAAACCAGGTCGCGGACCGGCTGGAAAAGCGGCTCCAGGAGCTCGAGCACTACGACCGCACGGAAACCTCGTCGCGCCCCGGGCTCGTGACGATGAAGGTGATCCTCAAGGACAACACCCCGCCCAAGGAGGTGGCGGAAGAGTTTTACCAGGTGCGCAAAAAGCTGGGCGACGAAGCGCGCTTCCTGCCGCGCGGCGTGCTCGGGCCGATCTTCAACGACGAATACTCCGACGTGTTCTTTTCCCTCTATGCGCTAAAGGCCGCCGATCTGCCGCATTACGATTTGGTGCAGGATGCCGAGCGCCTTCGGCAGCGGCTGACCCGGGTGCCCGGTGTGCAGAAGGTGAAGATCTTGGGCGAGCAGACCGAAAAGATCTTCGTCGAAATCTCCTACCAACGTCTCGCGACCCTCGGCCTCAGTGCTCAGTCGCTTTTCAGCGCCATCGCGAGCCACAACGACGTCACGCCCTCCGGCTTCGTCGAAGCCAATGGTCCGCGCGTCTACCTCCGGCTCGACGGAGCCATCTCCGACCTCGACTCGGTTCGGTCGATTCCGCTCCCCGTGCCGGGGAAAACGCTGACCATCGGCGACGTCGCCGAGGTCCGCCGCGGCTACGAAGACCCGGCTACTTTCCAGATCCGCGAAGCCGGCGAACCGGCGCTGATCCTCGGCGTGGTCATGCACAAGCGCTACAACGGGCTCACGCTGGGCCAGGACCTCGCGGCGGAAGTCGGCCACCTCCAGACGGAGCTGCCGGCGGGCATCACGCTGACGCAAATCTCCGACCAGGCGTCGGTCATCCAAGGGGCGATCAACGAATTCATGATCAAGTTTTTCGCCGCGCTGGGCGTGGTGATCCTCGTCAGCCTCCTCACGCTTGGCTTCCGCGTCGGCCTCGTGGTGGCCGCGGCGGTCCCGCTGACCTTGGGGGCGGTTTTCCTGATCATGCTCGTGACCGGCCGCGACTTTGACCGTATCACCTTGGGTGCGCTCATCCTTTCGCTCGGCCTGCTGGTCGATGACGCGATCATCGCCATCGAGACCATGGTCGTGAAGATGGAAGAAGGCTGGGATCGTGTTAAGGCCGCCGGCTATGCGTGGACGTCGACCGCCGCGCCGATGCTCACGGGCACGCTGGTCACGATCGTGGGCTTCCTGCCCGTAGGCTTCGCGCGGTCGACGGCGGGCGAATACGCCGGAAACATTTTCTGGATCGTGGCGTTCTCGCTGCTGGTGTCCTGGTTCGTGGCCGTTTTCTTCACGCCTTACATGGGGGTAAAGCTCC
>JAIYBI010000301.1 GCA_027488595.1 Opitutaceae bacterium
CCGGGCACATACGCTTTGCCAGGAGGCGGGCACGCGGGAGGGCGACTGGGTGCATGGGTATCTGCACCGGGTGGAGGGCGACGCGGGGAACGCGCGCTACTGGTATGCGCGGGCGGGACGACGCTGGCCGGAAGGCGTGGCGCTCGAGGCGGAGTGGGCGCAGATCGTGGCGGAGTTGCTGTAGCGTCTTGAGGACAAGCCGCACTAACTCGGAATACCCTGATTTCGGCGACAGGTTTAAGGAAATGCCTGAATGTCTCTGAGCTGACTATAGATGGTATCAGACGTAGTCGCGGTAGACGGCCTCGAAGCGGCGGGCGGTGAGTTCGGCGCGAGGGTCGTCGGGCAGGGCGATAGTGGCGAGGCCGTCCTTGCGCGCCTCGGCTACGACCGCGATCGCGAGCTCGAGTGAGACCTCGCGAATGCGGGTGAGGGACGGGTAGATGCGACCGAGGGCCAGATCCTCGGCGGTCACGAGCTCGGCGAGGCGGCGGGCGGCGGCGAGGAACATCGCGTCGGTGACCTCGCGGGCGCCGCAGGCGAGAGCACCGAAGCCGACGCCGGGGAAGATGTAGACGTTGTTGCCCTGGCCGGGAGTGTAGGTGCGCCCGTTGAGGGTGACCGGCGGGAAGGGGCTGCCGCTGGCGTAGAGCACGCGGCCCTGCGTTTCGGTGTAGGCGGCCTCGGCGGTGCACTCGGCCTGGCTGGTGGGGTTGGAAAGCGCGAAGATGACGGGACGCGTATTCAATTCCGCCATACGCCGGAGGATCGCGGGGGTGAAGGTGGCGGGCTGGCCGGAGACGCCGATGAGCACGGTGGGTTTGATGACCTCGACCGCCTCGGCGAGGGTGCGGAGCGGGGCGTGGACGTGGGCGTAGGGGAGCTTGTGGTGGGCGAGTGGGCGGCCGGGGCGGTTTTGCACCACGAGGCCCTCGGAGTCCACGAACCAGCAACGGGCGCGGGCGTCGGCCTCAGACATGCCCTCGGAGCGGGCGGCGGCGGTGAAGAGATCGGCGATGCCGGTGCCGGCTTCGCCTGCGCCCAGGAAAAGCAGGCGCTGGTCGGCGAGTTTGCCGGTGGTCTCGCGCAGGGCGGCGAGCAGGCCGGCGACGGCGACGGCGGCGGTGCCCTGGATGTCGTCGTTGAAACTGCAAAGGCGGGGGCGGTTTTCCTGGAGGAGGCGGAAGGCGTTGGTGTTGCCAAAATCCTCCCATTGCAGGAGGGCGCGGGGGAAGACCTCGCGCACGGCGGCGACGAACTCGTTGATGAACTCGTCGTAGGCGGCGCCGCGCACGCGGGGCTGGGCGAGGCCGAGGTAGGCGGGATCGGCGCGGAGGGCGGCGTTGTCGGTGCCGACATCGAGGGTGATCGGCAGGCCGTAAGCGGGGTGGAGGCCGGCGCAGGCGGTGTAGAGAGCGAGTTTGCCGACGGGGATGCCCATGCCGAGCGCGCCGAGGTCGCCGAGACCGAGGATGCGCTCGCCATCGGTGACGACGATCATGCGCACATCGGTGAGCGGCCAGTGGCGCAGGACCTCGGCGATGCGACCGCGCTCGCGGATGCTGATGAAGAGGCCGCGCGGGCGGCGGAAGATGGCGCCGTATTCGAGACAGGCCTGGCCCACGGTGGGAGTGTAGATGAGCGGGATCATCTCCTCGGCGTGGTCCTGCATGAGACGGTAGAAGAGTGTCTCGTTGCGATTTTGGAGGGTGGTGAGGAAAATGTATTTCTCGAGCGGGCTCTCCTTGCGGCGAAGATTGCCGAGCACGCGCGAGACCTGTTCGTCGAGGGTGAAGACACGCGGCGGCAGGAGACCGCGCAGGCCGAGGGCGTCGCGTTCACGCTCGGTGAAGGCGGTGCCCTTGTTGAGGAGCGAGTTGGTGAGCAGTGCGGAGCCGCGAGGCAGGAGTGCACCACCAGCAGGGGATAGGCCGGAATCGTAAGGGAGGGGAGACATACGCGCCCGCACTCTAGCGGAACCGGGTGCCCGTGGCTGTGCGGAGATTGGCCAAGGCTCCGCGCTCTTGGTGCGATGCCGGTTGTGGCCGGGCCGCTTTGAGTGGGCGCATACCCACCGACGGCCCGGGGGCGAACGTCAGACCTTCCAGCTTTGGAGGATCTTGACGTAGTTGGCGCGCTCGTGGGCGGCGGGATCTGGGCAGCGGCTGAGGTTGAGCGCGCCGCGCACCTGGCCGAGATTTTCGTAGTCGTGCGCTTCCATCCAGTTCACCAAGCCGTAGAGGATATCTGTCACCACTCCCGGGCCGTGGCGGAGTATGGCGGAGACGAGTTGCGTGGCATGCGCGCCAGCGAGCACGGATTTGATGACATCCTCGGACGTGTGCACGCCGCCGCTGGCGGCGAGGGAGAGCTTGGCGTGCGGGGAAACGATGGAGAGCCAGCGGAGGCGGAGGAGTAACTCGGACGAGTCGGAGAGACGGAGCTGGGGTTTGACTTCGAGGTCCTCGATATCGAAGTCGGGCTGGTAAAATCGGTTGAATAACACGACGCCCTTTGCGCCGCAGAGCTCGACCTCGCGGATGAAATGGGCGGGGGCGGTGTGCCAAGGGGAGAGTTTCACGGAGACTGGGATTGTTACGGATTCGATGACGCCGCGAATGATGAAAAGCTGGTCGGATTCGATGGTGTCGGCATCGGTATCGGGGTCGGTGGGGAGGGAGTAGAGGTTGAGCTCGAGGGCGTCGGCACCGGTGGCCTCGATGCGGCGGGCGTGGTCCACCCAGCCGCCGGGGCGGTAGCCGTTGAGAGAGGCGATGACGGGGATTTTGAGCGTCGCTTTGAGACGAGCGAGCTGGCGGAGGTAGAGGTCGGGGGTGAGGGAGTAGTCCTCGAGGTTCGGGAAGTAATCGCGGGCCTCGGGGTTGCTCTCGGCGGTGCCTTCGAGCAGGCGGTAGCGGGCGGCCTCCTCGAACTCGACTTGCTCTTCGAAGAGCGAGTGCATGACGAGCGCGGCGGCGCCGGCGGTTTCGAGGCGGCGGCACACGTCGATGTCGTCGCAGCAAGGGGAGGCGCCGACGATCAGCGGATTGCGAAGCGTGAGGCCGAGGTAGTTTGTATCGAGATTCATGGCGGGTGGTGTCGGTGTAGCCTAGATATGAGCCAGAGGAGTTGCGGGCGGCACGGGCGGCGCACCGGCGGGCGGGGCATCGGGGCCGTTGTCCGCGAGATGTTGATACAGGGCGTAGCGACTCTTGAGCAGGGTCTGGGCGCGCAGGCCGAGGTCTTCGAAGCGCTGCGGGGCGATGCCCTTCAGCATGCCGAAGCGGGTCTCGTTGCCGGTAAACTTGACCAGGTCCAACTTGGGCGCGGGCGAGTCGAGATGGAGGGCGGGTGTGCCCTGCTCGGCGCGGCGCGGATCGAAGCGGAAGAGCGGCCAGTAGCCGGTGTCCACCGCGAGCTTTTGCTGGTCGAGACCTTTGGCGAGGTTGTAGCCGTGGGCGATGCAGTGGCTGTAGGCGATGATGAGGGCGGGACCGTCGTAGGCCTCGGCCTCGCGGAAGGCCTGGAGCGTCTGGCCGTCCTTGGCGCCGAAGGCGACGCGGGCGACGTAGACGTGGCCGTATTGCATGGCCATGAGGGCGAGGTCCTTTTTACCGGTGGGCTTGCCGCCGGAGGTGAACTTGGCGACGGCGCCCATGGGCGTGGATTTGGAGGCCTGGCCGCCGGTGTTGGAGTAAACCTCGGTGTCGAGGACGAGGACTTTGACGTTGGCTCCGGAGGCGAGGACGTGGTCGAGGCCGCCGTAGCCGATATCGTAGGCCCAGCCATCGCCGCCGATGATCCAGAGGGATTTCTTAACGAGATCGTCGGCGAGGCCGCGCAGACGGGTGACTTCGTCGGTCTGCGGTAGGGCGGCGAGCACGCCCTGGAGCTGGGCGATGCGGGCGCGCTGGACAACGAGGTCGCCCTCGGTGGCCTGGGTGCCGTTGATGAGACTGTGGACGAGCTCGGTATCGAGCTGCGATGCGAGAGCCTTGAGCAGGTGGACGGCGGAGGCGTGGCGTTGATCGGCGGCGCAACGCATGCCGAGGCCGAACTCGGCGTTGTCCTCGAAGAGGGAGTTGGCCCAGGCGGGTCCGCGCTGGTTGGCGTCCTTGGCGTAGGGAGTGGTGGGCAGATTGCCGCCGTAGATGGAAGAGCAACCGGTGGCGTTGGCGATGGTGAGGCGGTCTCCCACGAGCTGGGTGAGGAGCTTGATGTAGGGCGTCTCGCCGCAGCCGGCGCAGGCACCGGAGAACTCGAAGAGAGGCTGCGCGAATTGGGTGCCCTTGACGGTATTGAAGTCGGCGCGAGTGCGGTCGGGCAGGGGCAGGGAAGTGAAGAAATCCCAGTTGACGCGCTCGGTCTCGAAGCGGGGTTCGGCGGGAACGAGGTCGAGGGCCTTGTGGCGCGGGTTGGATTTGTCCTTGGCGGGGCAGACCTGCACGCAAAGCGAACAACCGGTGCAGTCATCGGGCGCGACTTGGAGGAGGTAGCGGCGGCCGGGCTGCTCGTTGGAGCGGAAAGGCACGGTCGTGACGGAGGCGGGCGCGCCGACGAGGGCGGCGGGGTCTTGGTGGGTGGCGCGGATGGCGGCGTGCGGGCAGACGAAAACGCACTTGTTGCACTGGATACAGAGGGACGAGTCCCACTGCGGGATTTCGAGGGCGATGGAGCGTTTTTCGAGCTTGGTGGGGGCGGTCGGCCTGCCGCCGTCGGGCGGGATTGCGCTGACCGGGAGCAGGTCGCCTTCGCCGGCGAGGAGGCGGGCGGTGACATCGCGGAGGAAACCCTTGCCGAAGGCTGCGTAGCGGTCGGAGGCGGCCTCTCCACCGGGGGCGGCGGGGAGGGAGGCGGGCACCGGGACCTCGATGAGGGAGGCGAGGGCGGCGTCAACGGCGGCG
>JAIYBI010000441.1 GCA_027488595.1 Opitutaceae bacterium
ACCGAGCTGCCAAAACCCTGATCTTTCACTCAACTTTCCGCTCCTAAAATGAAACACCTCCGCCTCCTCTTCGTCGTCCTTTTCATTCTGCCGCTGGCCCGCGCCAGCGACCCCGCCGCCCCGGCAACGCCGTCCAAGCCGCTCATCGCCGTGCTCAACGCCTACCCGCCCGAGATGGATGCGATGGTGAAGGAGTTCGGTCTCGACGATCCGCGCTTCGCGCAGAAGAGCATCAAGGGGTTTCGCTTCTTCCGCGGCGAGGTCGAGGGGAAGGACGTGCTCGTGGTCGAGACCGGCATGAGCCTGGTCAACGCCGCGATGGCGCTCCAGCTGACGCTCGATCACTTCCCGATCACCCACGTGCTTTTTGCCGGTGTGGCGGGCGGGATTGATCCGGCTCTGCACGTCGGCGACGTCGTTATTCCCGAGCGCTGGGCCTACCACAGCGAGGCCGCCTACTTCAACCCGGACGGCAAGGGCGGCTTCGTCGTCGCGGATTATTTTAAGCAGAAATATCCCAACTTCGGCATGATGTTCCCCGACGACGTCGTGTCCACCCGCGCCGGCCAGGACAAGTTTACCCGCGTGCCGACCTTCCCCGCCGACCCCGCCTTGCTCGAAGTGGCGCGGAAGGCCATCGCCAAGCTCGGTCCGGTCAAGGGCGAGAAATCCGGCCGCGTGCTGACGATTGATGTCGGCGGCACCGGCGTCACCGGTCCCGTCTTCCTGGACAACGCAGAGTATCGCAAATTCGTTTTCAAAGTCTGGCAGGCGCGCTGTCTCGACATGGAAACCACCGCCTACGCCCACGTCTGCTACACCAACGGTATTCCCTTCCTCGCCGTCCGCGCCCTCAGCGATCTCGCCGGCGGGCAGGAGGGGAAAAACGTTATTGATGACCACGAGTCCACGTCGTCGGTCAACGCCGTGCGCGTCCTCCGCGCCATCCTCAGAGAGCTGTGACGAACCGCGGATCGCGCCAGAGCTCACGCCCCTGCCGGAAAGTTGCCAGCACGTCCTCCGGCGTCACTCGGGTGACAACGCTGGCCGTCAGGTTGCGCGTCGCGCGCAGATGCGGCTGGTTAAAATCGAGCACCACAAAATCCGCCGGAAGTCCGGCCGAAAGGTAACCGTAGTTGTCGCCGCCCAAAACCGCGTGGATGTTGGACGTGGCCATTTTGAGAATAGCTCCCGGCTCCGGCGCAAGTGAGTCGCCGAACTGCGACTTCGCCACCTTGTAGGTGAAATCCAATTCGGCCAACATCGAGGGCGAGTTGAGCATTCCGTTGTCGGTGCCGAGCAGCAAATTCGCCCCGGCGCTCATGAGTGCGGCGATCGGCGGCAGCGGCAGCCCGAGGTTGGCGTTGGCGCGCGGGTTCAGCACACCCGTTTTGCCGCTGCGCACCAGCAGCGAAATCTCGGCGGCGTCGGCGACCGTGAGGTGAACGATGATGTGCGGATCATAAAGCTCGATCGCGCGGATCAAGTCGCCCCGGCCGGTCGTCGCCAGGGAGACGTCTCGGTAACCGGCGTTTTCCAGGCAGTGAATCGCGCGGAGCTTTCCCTGCGCGGTCGTGATCGCCCGCAACTCGCGCCAAGCCGCATCCGTGAGATCGTTCATCGTGCTTTCCGAAAACCCGTCGGCGACAGCCAGCAGCGCCTCGAGCTCCGCCCGGTCCGCCGCGCGGAATCCGATCTGGTTGGCCCGCAGTTCCGCCTCGGTAAACGGCACGCCGTTGAACTGCCCGAGGATGACAGAATCAACCCCGGTCGCGTGCGCGGCTTTGCGCAGCAGGGTCGCACCGTAGGGTCCCTGCTCGCGAAAATCCAAATGCCGCACCGTGCCCGTGCGCGCCATGTAGCGCAGGTGCGCAACGAGGTGCGGCAGGTGGGTTTCCTCGGTGAGTTTGGCCAGCTCACGGTATTTATAGCCGGCGGGCCGGAAAAAACCCTGCTCCAAGGTGAGCCCGGTCGCACCGTCCGGCAGAGCGCTGTCTCCCATGTGGGTGTGGGCGTTGGTCAGGCCCGGCATGATCACAAGACCGCCCGAGTCGAGCCGAGTGCAGGGCGCGCCGAGTTCCATCGCGGTGATGGTGTCTTGTTGCCAAGCGAAACGCGCGCAGCGCAGCGGGGTGAGTTCAGGGCCGTGGAGAACGATACAGTCGCGGATTTCAGGCATGGTGTTTGAGTGGCAGGAAAGCAGATTGGACGCCAGCTTCACCCCGTCTCGCTTGCTGGCATCATCGGTGCTATCGGAATGGTCACCATGAGTCTTACCCGTTTCAGTGTCGCCCCGCTCCACACCCTCACCCGCACCCTCGCCGCCGTCGCGATGGGGCGCGAACTGCCCGATCTCGTCATCACCGGCGCGCGCATCCTCTCGACCTACACCGAGCGCATCCACGACTCGCGCGAGGTCTGGATCAAGGCCGGCCGCATCGCCACTGTGAAACCTGCCGGCACCGCCCGCGCCCTCCATGGCAAAGCGGTCAAAACCTTCGACGCCGCAGGCGGCCTCATCGCGCCCGGGCTCGTGGACCCCCATGTCCACATCGAGAGCAGCATGATGACCGCCTGCGCCTACGCCGAGGGAGCTTTGCTCAATGGCACCACCACCATTTTCTGCGACAGCCACGAGATCGGGAATGTCTGCGACTCCGCCGGTATTGAATGGATGCTCGCTGACGCCCGCCAGGCCCCGCTCTCGATTTTCCTCACCGTGCCGAGCACCGTGCCGGCCACCGGCCCGCAATTCGAAACCGCCGGCGGCGATCTCACCGCCGACAAAATCGGTAAACTCTTCGACCGCTGGCCCGAGGCTGTCGCGCTCGGAGAGAAAATGGACTTCGTTCAGGTCGCCATGGGCGACCCGCGCAGCCACGCCATCATGGCCGCCGCCCTCAAACGCGGGCGCCCCATCTGCGGCCACATCTACGGACGCGAGTTCGTCGCCGCCGGTGCGGCCAGCGGTATCACCGACACCCACGAGGCCATTGATCGCGACATCGGCGACGACTTTTTGGAAAACGGCGTCTGGATGTTTCTACGCGGGGGCCCTCCCACCACGCCCTGGCACTCCCTGCCCCACGCGATCAAGGCCGTCACCGAACTTGGTGCCAGCCCCAAGCGGGTTTGCGTCTGCACCGACGACCGCGACGCCGACGACCTCTTCCTTTTCGGCCTCGATTGGGTCACCCGCCAGGCCGTCGTCGCCGGCCTCAAGCCCGTCACCGCCTGGAGCCTCGGCTCGCTCCACCCCGCCACCCGCTACGGCATGGATGGCGAGATCGGCGGCATCGCACCCGCCCGCCGCGCCGACCTCGTGTTGCTCAACGACGACCTCGTGCCGCAATGCACCTGGTATGGCGGCGAACTCGTGGTCAAAAACCGCAAGGTCACCCCCCTCCTCGAAAAGGCGCTTAGCCAGCCCTATCGCTATCCAGCCGCAGCCTACAAAACCATCAAGCTCGGCCGCAAACGCCCGCTCACCCCTGCCTTGCCCACTCAGCCGGTCACGGCCAATGCCATCCGCACCGCCCTTCCGGGCATCATCCTGTTCCACGACAAGGTTCGCCTCGAGCCCGCCGCTTCCTGGGCCGAGCACTTCGCCAAACATGGGCTGTGCTTTGTCACCATTATCGAACGCCACGGCCGCTCCGGCGCGGTCGCCCACGGCCTGCTCAAGGACTTCGGACTGCGCGAGGGCGCGGTCGCCAGCTCGGTCGGCCATGATGCCCATAACATCATCATCGCCGGCACCGACGAGGCCGACATGCAGCTCGCACTCGATACGATCAAAGAAATGCGCGGCGGCGTCTGCGTCGTGCAAAAACACCGCGTCGTCGCCAAGGTCGCCCTCCCCATCGCCGGCCTCATTTCCGAGCTCCGCGCCACCGCCGTCGCCAAAGAAACCACCCGGCTCAAAAAAGCCTGGAAGGCAGCCGGTTGCGTCCTGCCTTACATGGGTTTCAACCTTATCCCGCTCTCGGTTATCCCTGAAATTCGCATCACCGACAAAGGCCTCGTGACCGTGCCTGGAATGCAAAAAGTGCCATTATTTGATTCATAAGTGCCAAAGCACAGCGGAAACAAAAACCCCGCTGGCACATGTGGTGCTAAGCGAATCTCCGTTCGAGAAACCAACAACAACAACAACACTGCTACATGAACACCCGCTTACTCAGCCTGACCGTCCTCGCGGCAATGGGCTCCATCAGTTACCCGCTGATGGCCCAGACGCCCCCCGCCGCCTCTACCGCCAAACCGTCCGATGAAGTCGTCACCCTCGAAAAACTCGATGTCAGCGGCGTTGCCATCGAAGAAAACATCATGCCGACCTCGCGTCCCTTCGGCTCGGTTTACGGCGATGATCGCAGCATTCTCGATACCCCCCGCAACGTCACCATCATCTCCCGCGAGCAGCTCGACGCCATCTCCATTCAGGACGTGCGCGACTTCTCCAAGCTCACCTCATCGAGCTATACCACGACCAACTTCGGCGCACCTGCCAATCCCACCATCCGCGGCCAATACGCCGACCTTTTCCAGAATGGCGTCCGCCGCGTCGTCACCTCAAACGGCAACGGTCTTCCGCTTAACTTCAACTCGGTCGAATCCGTAAACATCATCAAAGGCCCCGCCACTGTCGTCCAAGGGCCGTCTTTCTACGTCGGCGGCGCAGCGGACCTGATCACCAAGCGCCCCACCTTCGACACCACCAAGGGCAGCGTCACAGCCACCATCGGCTCCTTCCAGCAACGCCGTTGGACCGCTGACCTCAATGTCCCGGTTTCCGAGAAAACCGCCACCCGTTTCTCCTACTCCGGCGAGGACTCCGAGAGCTTCTACGAAAATGGCCACAAACGCACCCAGGCCCTCTACGGAGCCTTGATTTTCAAGCCCACCGATAAATACGAGCTCTTCCTGAACTCGGAGGTTTTCTACGGCGACTACGTCGAGAACTTCGGTATCAATCGTGTTACTCAGGACCTGATTGATAACGGCACCTACATCACCGGCGTGAACAACAATGGCGGTTCATCCGCCACTCCGGGCGATCCGCAAAATGCGACCAACGTCGTGTCCGGCTTCCCGACTTCAAATAACATCTTGGTTGACGGCACGACCCAACTGAGCCGTCGCACCCGTCTGATCAAGCCGGGAGACAACTCGCTCGGCAAGATGGCCAACCTCCAGGCGATCCAAACCTTCAAGGTGCAGCCCGACTTCGATATCGTTAACAATTCCTACTTCAGCTACATCAAGCGGGACACCATCAGTTCCTACTACTACTCTGAAATCGTTGATCCGGCTTGGAGCATCGAAAATCGCACCGAGTTCCGCATTAAAACTGATAAGCACACCATCAACACCGGTCTCGCTCTTCGCTACCAAGAAGTCACCGCTTACAATCACTTCTTTTTCGAGCCTGCCAGCGCATGGGATCTCAGCCGCCCGCGCTCCGGCATTGATGCCACCCGGTCGGTCAACTTCCCCGGCTTCGGAGCCTTCCCGGTGCCCGGCTATCCCGGTCGTTTTGCCGTCGCAGGAACGGTCGAGGGTGATACCAACGACTCCTCTCTGTTCTCTGCGGGCTTGTTCTTCCAGGACAGCGTAAAAGTCACGGACAAGCTCACCTTGGACCTCGGTGCACGCGGCGACCTCTTGCAGGCTAAATCTCAAGACCCGCTCGCCCCCCAGCTCCCCGGCTTCCTGCTTCCGGCCGCAGAATATGACGACAGTTCGATCCTCGGTAATGCCAACGGCAGCGCGACCTACGCCGTTACCGATAAGCTCAAGGCATACCTGACCTTTAACTATAGCCAAAACTATGGCGGCGCAGTTGGCAACGGAGGCGGTATCAAGCCCAACTCTGGCGAGAATGACTTCACTCAACCGAGCAAGTTATGGGAACTCGGAGCGAAGCAATCATTGCTTGATGGCAAACTGTTTTTGGGCGGGGCAGTATTCCACCAGACTCGTATCGCCACCCAACTCGACGGCTCTAATCGCAACTTCACCTACCAAGGTGTCGAGGTCGAGCTGAACTACCAGCCCAACAAAAACTTCTACGCCACTCTCTCCTACTCCTACCTGGATGCCGTCTCTGACCGGCCCCAGTTCGATGTCGGTAACGTGGTCTATGACGACGGAGTCAACCCTCCTGCTCCCCATCCCGACAACGTGCGCTTCTTCCAGATTGATAATGGCCCCGGAAGATACCGCATCCAAGGCCTGCCCCGCAATCTCTGGAG
>JAIYBI010000287.1 GCA_027488595.1 Opitutaceae bacterium
GATTCGAGCATCAGGCCGGTGGCGCAGAGTGACTGAACAAGACCATCGTGAAGATCGCGTCCGAGGCGGATTTTATCCTGCAAAGCCTGGTTGGTGAGCACCTGCTGCAGGTAAAGATCCTGCTGGGTGCGGTGGCGGGAGTCGCGTTCCCGGTCGAGCTCGGCGCGCTGGGTCACAGTGGTGCGGGCGAGCGATTCGAGGCCGGCCATCTCGCGTTGCAACGGTAGCGGATCGGCGCCGGCACCGGGGGGCGTCGGGGAGGCGGAACGGGCGGGAACCACAGTCACGATCAGCAGGCAGGAAGCTGCGAGTGCGCCGAACAGCAACAGATCGTATTCGGCGGCGGCTTGTTGCCGATGAAGGGCGGTCACCCGCGACCCGGAATCCATTTCAGTCGCGTAAGTGAGCAGGAACTCGCGAGTGGCCTCGCGCTGGCGTTCGCGGGCGAGCAGCCAGGCGGTGCCGGTGCCGAGCGCACCGAGGGCGATGATGAAAACCAGGAGGCGGAACAGAGTGCCCATGACATTACCGTGGCGGCGGCGAGGCGGCGCGGCAAGGCGTCAAAACCTTCGACAAGCGGGGCGGGTGGGTTTTGGGTGAACCACTACGCGCATGAAGACCTTCTACATCACGACCGCCATAGACTACGTGAACGGATCACCGCACCTCGGGCACGCCTACGAAAAGGTGCTCACGGATGTGATCGCCCGCTTCCGTCGTCTGATGGGCGACGAGGTTTATTTCCTTACCGGTGTGGATGAGCACGGGCAAAAAGTGCAGCAGAGCGCGAAAAAGCGCGGCATCGAGCCGCAGGCGTTCTGCGACGAGGTGTCGCAGGAGTTTCGCGCCATGTGCGTGAAGTTGAACATCTCCAACAACGACTTCATCCGCACCACCGAGCCGCGCCACAAAAACGTGGTCGCGCGCCTGCTCCAGCAACTCTTCGACAAAGGCGAAATCTACAAAGCCGAATACCAGGGTTTCTACTCCACGCGGCAGGAGCAGTTTTTGCAGGACAAGGATCGCAACCCTGACGGCAGCTGGCCGGAGATATTTGGCGAGGTGACGCAGATCACGGAGTCGAACTACTTCTTTAAACTGAAGGCATATCAGGATTGGTTGGTGCAGTATCTGAAGGACAACGATGGTTTCGTCTTCCCGCGCTACCGGCAGAAGCAGGTGCTGGAGTTTCTGGCGGAGCCGCTCAACGACCTCTGCATCTCGCGTCCGCGAGAGCGGTTGGAGTGGGGTATCCCGCTGCCCTTTGATGTGAACTACGTGACCTACGTGTGGTTTGACGCGCTGGTGAACTATTACTCGGCGGTCGAGGACAAACCTGGCATCTGGCCGGCGGATTTTCACGTGATCGGCAAGGACATCCTCGTGCCGCCGCACGCGGTGTATTGGCCGATCATGCTGAAGGCCTGCGGACTCCCGATTCCGAAGACCCTGCTGGCGCATGGTTGGTGGTCCATCAACGGATCCAAGATGTCCAAGAGCACGGGCAACTTTGTGGATCCGATGGGTTTTGCCGACCAGTATGGCGTGGACGCGCTGCGATTTTTCATGATCCGCGAAATGAGCGTCGGGCAGGACAGCGATTTTTCGCTCAACCAGTTCCTCGTTCGCTACAACAGCGAGCTCGCGAACAACCTCGGCAACCTGGTCAACCGCACACTCAACATGGTGAACCGTTTCGCCGGCGGGGCTGTGCCGGCGGCGGTGGCGGCGGACGCGGAGCTGGAGACGGAGCTGAAGACCCTGTGGGTGAAGACCCGTGACGAGTTCCTGACGCTCTGTGAAGGGTTTCAGTTCCATGTCGCGCTGGAGCGGGCCTTCGGGTTCGTGACCGCGACCAACCGCTACGTTGAGCAACGTGCGCCGTGGAAGCTCGGGAAGTCGGCCGAGACTGCGGATCAGGCCCTCCTGGCGACTGCGCTGGCGACGATGGCGGAGGCGCTGCGTCTGGCGGTGACCTTGCTGCCGGCGGTGATGCCCGAGACGACGGAGAAAGTGTATGGGGTGATCGGATACACCCCGGCCGGCGCGTGGCGTGAACGCCTGGACTGGGCTGCGCCGCTCACCGGTGCGAAGGTGGCGGAGACGGCGATCCTGTTTCCGCGTCCGCAGGCGCCGGAGGCGGCGAAAGGCTGAGGTTCTAACCACGGATTAACACGGATAAACACGGATAAAAGGCCGGATGGTTTGGTATCCGTGACCATCCGTGCTATCCGTGGTTAACCAGTTGGTTCTCGGCCATGACAATACTGCCCATCAATCCTGCGGAAGACGCCTCGTCGGAGGCGCTGCGGGCGTTTTTGGGCGGATGTCAGGCGAAGGCGGCAGCGGATGAACAGGCAGTGCTGGCGAGCATCTCGCTGGTCGTGCCTGCGCTCGATCCGCTGGCGGTGCTCGAGGCGATTTTCGAGCCGACGCAGCCGCATTTTTATACGGAACGTCCTTCCGACGGCAGTGCGATCGCAGGGGCGGAAGTGGCGATGAGCATGACCGCGCACGGTGCGGGTCGCTTCGCGGCGGTGCAGCGGTTTATCGAGGAAACACTGGCACGCACGGTGGCGGTGGGCGATGTGAGCGCGGCCTTTGGCGGGCCGCATTTCTTTACGAGTTTCGCGTTCCATGACGAGGTGGAGGCCGGCGAGGCGTTCCCGGCTGCGCATGTCTTCGTGCCCCGCTGGCAAGTGGCGCGGGCGGGTGAGGTAACGACGGCGGTGGCGAACATCGTGGTCGAAGCCGGGAGCGACCTCGATGCGCTCACCGCGCGGGTGTGGAGGGCGCATGGGAAGTTCGCCCGCTTCGAGTTTGGCGGGACGGAAGACGCGGCGGGGGACCTGAAATTCACGCAGAGCGAAACTGGTGATTATCGGGCGACGGTGCGGCGCGGACTCGAACGGATCGCGGCGGGTGAGTTTAAGAAAATCGTGCTGGCGCGTGCTATAGATCTCACCGCGAACCGGCCCTTGCATCCCTTGACGGTCTTGAACGGCCTGAGGCAGCGCTTTCCGGAGTGTTATGCATTCTCGGCGGCGAATGGGGCGGGGCAGAGTTTCATCGGGGCCTCGCCGGAGCGATTACTGAGGGTCAGCCAGGGCAGGGTGGAGACGGAGGCGCTGGCCGGTTCGGCGCGGCGCGGCGCGGGGGCGAGTGAAGACGCGGCGCTGGGGGCGGCGTTGTTGCGAAGCGAGAAAGACGTGCGCGAGCATTCCCACGTAATCGAATCAATCACGCGGCGCCTGGAGCCGCTGGGCGTGCGCTTGGAGCGGGTGTCCGCTCCGGCGGTGAGAAAGCTGGCCAATGTGCAACACCTGCACACGCCGATGCGCGGGGTCTTGCCGGAAGGCGTGCGTTTGCTGGATGTTCTGGCGGTGCTGCATCCGACGCCGGCGGTGGGGGGCACGCCCCGCGAGGCGGCGGTGGCGCGCATCCGTGAGCTGGAGGGCTTCCCGCGCGGGCTTTATGCGGGGGCGCTGGGGTGGATCAACGCACGCGGCGGCGGGGAGTTTTTCGTGGGGCTGCGCTCGGCGCTCATTGATGGCGAGAGGGCACGGGTTTATGCCGGGGCGGGCATCGTGGCGGGTTCGGAGCCGGAGCGGGAACTGGCTGAGACGGAGCTCAAGTTTCAGGCCTTGCTGGCGGCGTTAAGAGGATGAATCGATCAGGATTAACCACGAAACACACGAAATACACGAAAACGGAAAAACGCGGTTTGGCCGCTGCGGCACTTTCGTGTTTAATACGACCTCTGATGAACCTCGATTTCCGGAATACCAATTCGCTGTGGTGCTCGGTGGCGGCGGAGACGCTGCATCGGGCGGGTGTGCGCCACGCGGTGATCTCACCGGGGTCGCGGAACACGCCGCTTACGATGGCGCTGGTGACACATCCGGGGATCGAGACGACGGCGATTCTAGACGAGCGTTCGGCGGGGTTTTTTGCGCTCGGCATCGCGAAACGCTCGGGCGTGCCGGTGGTGCTGCTCTGCACCAGTGGATCGGCGGGGGCGCATTATTTACCCGCAATCATCGAAGCGAAGGAGAGCGGCACGCCCTTGATCGCGATCACGGCGGATCGTCCGCCGGAGATGCGGGATTGCGCATCGGGGCAGACGATTGACCAGCAGAAGCTGTTCGGGGGCTTTGTGGAGTTTTACCACGAGTTGGCGGTGCCGGAGCCGCGCGTGGAGATGCTAAAGTATCTTCGACAGACGCTGCGCCACGCCTTCGAGCGGGCTCAAGCGGGTGGGGTGGTGCATTTGAATGCGCCCTTTCGTGATCCGCTGCCGCCAGTGGCGGACGGAACGACGGACGGGCTGAAGGGGGCGGTGGATTGGAAGGCGTTTTTCGAGGTTTCGCCGGAGGGGCGTGTTTATCCGACTCCGCAGGTCGCGTTGTCCGAAGAGTTTTGTCGAAAAGATGGAGTGATTATCCTCGGTGGAGGCTTTCCCGGGCATGGTGAGGCATGGTCGCTGGCCAGGGAACTGGGCTGGCCGATATTGACCGACGGAATAGCCGGACGTTACTTCGCGGATGCTCAGGAAGTGCTGGTTGTGGCGGGCTATGATGCGGTGCTAAGGTCGGAGTCGGTGGCGGAGCGCCTGCGGCCGGGTGCGGTCGTTTTGCTTGGGGATTTACCGACGAGCAAAGTGCTCCGCGCCTGGCTGACGCGAGCGGACCCGGAGATACAGCAGTATGTCTACCGGGTGGATAACCGAGACCCGCTGCACGGGCGCACGCGAACGGTGCGATTGCGCCGTTATGGTGCGCTCCGGATCATCCCGGTGAGTGTGCCGAAAAACGAAGAGTGGTTGCGAGCCTGGGCGAGGGCCGGGACGGCGGCGCGGC
>JAIYBI010000521.1 GCA_027488595.1 Opitutaceae bacterium
CCCTCGACCCCTCGCCCGGCATCTTCATGCTCGGTGGACGCCGCGCCGACGACGTCGCGAAATACAACACCGCCCCCCTTCTTTTCTCCGACGGCCTCCTCAGTCATTTTACCATCTACGACGCAGCCCTCGGCGAAGACACCGTCAAGGCCCTCTACCTCGCCGCCACCCGTCGCTGACACCCCGCCACCATGTTGCCCCGCCCCTCGGTCACGCTAGCCCTCGCCGCCCTCGCCACGCTCCTCCTCGGCCCACACTCCCGCGCCGACTCCACGCCGCCTTCGCTGCTCCCCGGCGATCCCGCTTCATGGCGCCTCGTCTGGGGCGACGAATTCGACTACCCCGACGCCCAGCTCGACGAACACTGGAACTCCCAAAACGGCCCCAGCGGCCACATCCTCTCCAGTCGCTGGCGCGAAAACGCCGTCGTGCAGGACGGCGCCCTCCGCCTCGTCAACCGCAAGGAGGAGCGCGGCGGCCAGAAGTGGACTTCCGGCAACCTCTGGTCGAAGGAACGGTTTCAATACGGCTACTTCGAGTGCCGCTACCGCTACGCCGCCGCCGAGGGCACCAACAACTCCTTCTGGCTTATGACCAACACTCCCGGCGAGCCCGCCGCCGGCAAGCGCTTCGAGATAGATATCAACGAGGGCCACTACCCGAACGAGGTGAACACCAACATCCACAACTGGTCCGACATCACCGTCCTCCCCAACGGCAAAAAGACCCACCCCTCCGCCTCCAAGAGCTTCGTCTTCGGTGTCCGTCCCGACGTCACCGTCCAGCTCGAAATCCCCGTCCGCGCCCGCCGTCTCCGCCTCGTATCCACCCACGCCGCCCACTTTCACCTCCGCGAATTCCGCGTTTACGCCGTCAACCCCGACGGCTACCCCGACGCCCTCTCGCCCACCGCCGACACCGACAAGCCCGGCCTCGTCAACTTCGCCCGCGATCCGATGGCCGGAATCACCGTCAGCGGCTTCCACAAGGACGGCCCCGACACCCGCGCCAACCTCGTGGACGGCAACCCCGACACCAGCTGGGTCACCCAGGCCGGTGGCGAAAAAACACTCGAAATCGCCTTCCCGGAAGAACGACTCGTCGGCTGCGTCCAGTTCCTCAACGGCTGGAAGCAAAAGGAAGCGTGGAAAGACCTCCTCGAAAACTACCGCCTTGAATACAACGACGGCGAAAAATGGATCGCGATGGCGGCCTTCGACGTGAAGGAGGGCGCGTATAACTTCGCCCGCGACTACCAGACCTACGGCCTCGAATGGACGCCCGACGAGCTCGTGTTTTTTCTCAACGGGAAGGAAATCCGCCGCGAAAAAAACCAGTTCGCCCACAGCCCCGCGCCCGTCTGGTTAAGCCTCGCCATCATCCCCTGGGCCGGTCGCGTCTCGGACGCCATTGATGGCACCTTCATGGAGGTGGACTACGTCCGCGTGTATCAACCCCGTTGATACAGTTTACCCGCCGCGAGCGCTCCTCCCACCCACGATGAAGCTGCGATTCATCGCGCTCGCCCTGGCCATCGTCGCCCATCTTGACGCCGCGACGCTCCCCGCCGCCCCGGCCACGATTGCGGTCAAACCATCGGAGATCAGTGGACAAGTCACCCTTGCATGGGACGCCGTGCCTGGCGCCACCGGGTATGCCATCCGCCGATCTCCCGGCCTCAACGGACCTTTCGCCACCCTCTCCGCCTCCCAAAGCACGACGACGTTCACCGACGCCCCCGGCGCCCCCGGTGTCTTCGCTTACTACGTTGTCACCACTCTTTCGGCCGAAGGCGAAAGCCCCGCCATCAAAGGCGTATGGGCCGCCCCCGCCGTCATTCTTGATAACGTGTCTCCCGGTGGTTCCGCATCCGGTGTTGCCACCGCCGGCACGTGGACCACCTCCGGCATCGCCGGCTCTTACGGCGTCGCCTCGGTCTTCGCCCCCGCCGTCTCCGGCCCCACCCCCACCGCCAGCTACACCTTCACCCCCGTCCTGCCCGCCCGCGGCCGCTACGACGTTTATCTCCGGTGGACTGCCGGCACCACCCGTGCTTTCGCCGCGCCGTTCGATTTCCAAACCCACGACGCCACGCGCACCCTGACCTTTAACCAGACCATCAACGGCTCCGAATGGAACCTCGCTACCAGCCTCGTCTGCGAACCCGGCACCTCCACTTCCATCACCCTTCGCAACAACGGCACGAACAACAACGTCGTCGCCGACGCCATCCAGTTCGTCCCTCGCCATGCCCCGCTCGCACCCGCCGCCGAGCGCCCGCAGGACTACACCGTCCCCGTCCTGTTCGATTCCTTTGACGGCACCGCCATCAACCCCGCAGTTTGGAAACAGTTCCAGGATCGTCCTCACTTTTCCGTCGTCGATGGCAAACTCCGACTCCGTCTCGTGTGGAGCGGTCCCAACCCCCTCGCCGATTCCACCGCCGCCGAAATCGGTAACGATGCAAACTGGAGTGAAGGCGGCATTACCTCCCAACAGTCACAAAAATTTGGATACCACGAGTCCCGCTTCCGCATCCCCCCGGCCTCCGCCAAGGGCGTTGACACCGCCTACTGGCACAACCCCGTTGACGAAGTTCTCAACGGCTACGAGATCGACGCGCCCGAATTTTTTAACACCGACGCCACCGGCACCCTGAATAATTTTGGCTTTGGCGTCTGGGACCACTTCCTCCCCACCCGCGAAATTCCCGGTCTTCGCGCCGGCCGCACTTGGGACTACACCGCGAGGAGTTCCACCCTTGCCCCTTCCGCAGACGGCTCCGGCTTCATCACCGTCGGCCTCGAGTGGCGCACGGACAACACCCAGGTCGTTTACGTCAACGGCCAGAAACTCTACGAAGCCCCCGCTTCCGGCATGAACGACGTCGAGAGCATCCTTCCGAGTAACATCATCCTCAGCACTAAAATCCTCAATTGGATGGGTCCCACCGCCGGCCTCGACGGAGCCGAGGCGCTTTGGGACTACGCGCTCTACTACCAAAAACCCGGCTGGCTCGGCACCGCCTCCTCAGCGTGGGCCGATCCCGCCAACTGGGGCCCCGACGGCCTCCCCGGCCCCGGCCGCGCCGCCGTCTTCAATGTCTCCCCGCCCGCGCCCTCCATTACCATCGCCACGGACCAGAACCTCTCCTCGCTCTCCCTCGACGGCGCCGCCCTCCCGCCCCTCACCTTCACTGGCCCCGGCGCACTCCGCCTCGGAGCGTCTCCCGATCCTAGCCTCACCCACGGCGGTATCCTTGTTAACACTACAGTCTCCTCCAACCAAACCTTCTCCGTTCCCCTAGTCGGCGTGCAGAGCCTCCAGTTCGCCAACCTCAGCCGCACCCCCGGTGTCACCCTCCGCCTCGACGGACTGATCTCCGGCGATGGCGTTGCCCCGCGCGACATAGACTTTGCCTCCAGCACTGCGGCCAACGTCAATCTCGGCCCCATCATGCTCGGGCAGCCCCTTGGTCCCGGTCTTCGTCATGTCAATCGCGCCGGCGACTGCGATTTCACCCTCCCCGCCGGCAGTCAGCATTCCGGAGAACTCCGCATCGCGCGCGGCACCGTCATCCTTCCCGACGCCACCGCGCTCGGACTCGATCCGGCCGCCGCCATCGTATTCAAACCCAACTCCAAGCACTCCGAACCCTACCGCCCCCGCCTCCGCTACGTCGGCCCCGCCGCAACCCTCAACCGGCCCATCCAAATCTCCGGCTGGCAGGCGGATGCCGTCATCGAGTCCAATGGCAGCGGTCCGCTTACCCTGAACGGCCCCGTCCTCCTCCAACCTTCCTCACCTGATCCGCTCAAAACCCTCACCCGCGACCTCCGCCTCGCCCTCAACGCCCTCACCGGCTCCGGCGAAAACATCCTCGCCGCCCCGCTCTCGGATCTTGGCCTCCTCGTCTCCTACACCAACAGCGATTCCACTCTCAACACCGGCCCTGCCACCCTCAGCCTGACCAAAGGCGGTGCAGGCACCTGGGTGCTCACCGGCGATAACAATCTCGCCGAACCCGTCACCATCACGAGCGGTCGCCTCGTCATCGGCCGGGGCAACTCCGGCAGCCTCAAATTGCGCACTTCTCCCCGAACCGCCGCCGTCCCCGCCGTCACCGTGGGTTCCACCGCCGAGCTCGTCTTCGGCCGCGACGACGACGTTTCGTTCTCCACCCGCATCAGCGGCCTCGGCGGCATTCGCAAACGCGGCCTGGGCAACCTCACCCTCACTGGTTCCCACATTTTCGCCGGCGCCACGACGGTCCAGTCCGGCACACTTCGTCTCGACGGAGCCCTCACCGGCAACGGCACGATCAACGTTTCCTCCGGCGCCACTCTCGTCGGCTCAGGCTCCAGCACCGGTTCCGCCAACATCGACGGCACCCTCGTTGTCTCCCCCCTTGCCTTCGGCGGTTCCCTCGCCCTTCGCGCCAGCTCAATCATCCACGCGGGCTTCACCGCCAACTCCGCCCCCGCCGCCGGCCCCGTCGTTTCATCCGGCGTCGTCATCACCTCCGGCGCCAGGGTAAACGTCTCACTCAACGCCGTCGGATCCTCCGCCGATCTTCGCCACGTTTACTGGCGCACCGCCCGCGTGTTCCCGCTCGTCGCCGCCGGTTCCCGCAGTGGCAACCTCGCCCTTGGCACCATCACCGCCGACTCCGCCGGCAACGCCGTTTCGACCTTCGGTGCGTTCTCGCTCCAGCACACAGCTACCGGCGTGGACCTGCTCTGGACTCCCGTTCCAGGGTATCCGAGCTACGACTACGTCTCACTCGACCTGGTTTCGCCCTCTTCCCCTGTCGTCAGTCTGCCCGACGCTGCCCACGCCCTCCGCCTCACCGCCCTCGTCGGCGGCGGCACGCTCGACACCCTCGCGTGGACGCTCGTATCCGGCCCCGGCGGCGCGACTTTCGCCGCCGCCACCTCGCCCGACACCACGGTCACGTTCTCCACCCCCGGCACTTACGTGCTCCGCCTCTCTGCGATCAACGTCCTCGGCTCCGTCACCCGCGATTTCACCGTCAATGTCGCCCCGCCGACCGCGCTTATGCTCCGCGAAGCAGGCGCCCCCTCCTCGCTTCATCCTGCAACCTTCATCCGCGGCGACAGCGTCGCCTGGAATTCCGGCTCCCGAGACCAAGTTCTCGTAGGCCGCAACAACGCCGCCTTGCGCAGCCTGCTCGCCTTCACACTCCCCGCGTTACCGCCTGGCGCGACTATATCCGCCGCCGACCTCGACCTGTGGGCTGCCGCCAACGGCGCGGGCAACACGGTCGGCCCGCTTGACCTCCACCGCCTTCTCGTTCCGTTCGCCGAGGGCACCGGCGACGGCGCGGCGTCAACCAACGGGTCTGGCACCGGAGCCGACTGGATCAACCGCGCCTCCGCCACCGCTTGGACTTCCGCCGGAGCTTCCTCCTCATCCGACCTCGATGCCACGCCACTCCAGACGCTCCCGGCGATCAACCCCACCGCCACCGACGTCATCGGCACCCGCCTGCCCTTCACCTCCACGCCCGCCCTTGTCGCCGCGATCATTGCTGCCCGCGATGCCGGCGAACCGCTCCGTCTTCTCCTCAAGGCCACGACCGACACTTCCGGTGGCAACGCCTTTGTCCGTCTCGCCTCGGACGACCACGCCAATCCCGCGCTGCGTCCTCGCCTCACACTGACGCTCCAATACGCCTACGCCCCGACCATAGACCCCGGTCCCGTGCCCGTCGCCATCGCCGGCCAGCCCGCCATGCTCGCCGGCTCCGTCACCAATGCAGACTCCTCCCTTTGGACTCTCGCCAATGGTCCTTCCGTCCCGATTTTTTCAAACGCCACTACGGCTGCCAGCTCCGCGATTTTCCCGTCTCCCGGCGTCCACGTCCTGCGTCTCTCCGCCACGAATGCCCATGGCGAGAGTTCGCGCCTCCTTGCCGTCTCTGCGCTTCCTCAACGCGCCGCCTGGCGACAAACTTACTTCAGCATCACCGCCAATTCCGGCCCCGCTGCCGACCTTGCCGACCCTGATGGCGACGGCGTCGTCAACCTCCTCGAATACGCCTTCAGCACCGACCCCACCTCAGCTGCCTCCGTGCCCGTGCTTTTACCTTCAACCTCAACTCCCAATGGCAGCTTGAGCATAAGCTTCCTCCGCGCCCGTGCCGAACTCACCTACGTCGTCGAGGCCTCCTCCGACCTCGTCGTCTGGCAGGACATCGCCACCAACCCCGGAGCCGTCAGCCCCACCGTGTCCGTGACCGTGATAGATTCCGTCTCCGTATCCGCTTCTTCACCACGCTTCCTGCGTCTCCGCGTCGTCACGCCCTAGACCCCGGAAGCGCTCCCGCCGCTTGCGACATCTCCCCGTCCCCGTTCCCATGAAACCCCATCGCTTGCTCTTCTTTGGCGCGGCGTCGCTCCTGGCCATTTCGACATCCGTTTTCGCCTCGTCAGCCGATGACGAGGCCATGAAGCGCAACGCCGCCGAGCAAGCCGCCGCTCTCAACCAAGATCCCGGCGGCGCGGACCGCGCCGGCTTGCTTGACGCCAAACTCCACCAACCCATCCGCGCCGGCGTCCCCGGTGTGCGCACCACCCACCCGGACGCCCAGTGGTTTGGCTCCGCCTCTCTCGGCCTGTTCATTCATTGGGGTATCGCCTCGGTTGACGGTGGCATTGACCTCTCCTGGCCCATGATCGCCAACATGGGTTCCGGCAAAAAACTCCCGCCCGCCGACTACTGGCGCCTCGCCGAAAAATTCCGCGCCGAGCACTACGACCCCAAGGTCTGGCTCCAAGCCGCGAAAGACGCCGGTTTCGATTACGCCGTGCTCACCGCCAAACACCACGACGGCTACACGCTTTGGCCCACCGAAACGACCGACCTGGGAGTGCGCACCCACCTCGATGGACGCGACCTTGTCGGCGAGTATATCGCCGCCTGCCGCGCCGTCGGCCTCCGCGTGGGGCTCTACTTCTCCGGCCCGGATTGGTGGCAGGTCCAAAACCACATGTCCTTCAATTACCGCAGCGTGAGCGGCGGCAACTCCAGCCTGCCGTCTATTCCCGACCGCCCCGATTTCGACATCCATCACCAGCCGGCCCAGATCACTCCGCTGCCTCCCGAGGAGCGCGCCCGTGTCAGCGCCCTCGCGCGGCGCCACCTCACCGAACTCCTTACCCGCTACGGGAAAATCGATGTCCTGTGGTTCGATGGCGGCAGCGGTTCCGCTATCACGCTCGAAGAAATCCGCGCGCTTCAACCCGGCATCGTCATCAACAACCGCGGCGACTTGCCCCTCACCCCGGCCGATCCGACCCGCTTCAAGGGCGACTACTTCACCGTCGAGCATGGCGACCAGCCTACCCGCCCGCCCGGCTGGTGGGAACAGTTGCGTATCTGGAACTCCCCTACATGGGGCTACCAAAAAATCAACGAGGAGAAATACGCCTCCACCGCCTCCATCCTTCGCCTCCTCGCCCGGACCAAGGCCTGGGGCGGCGTGCTCATGGCCAACGTCGGCCCCCGTCCCGACGGCACCCTGCCGCCGCCTTACTACACCGGCGTCCAGCAGCTCGGCGACTGGATGCGCGTCAACGGCGACTCCATCCGCGGCGCTCTCGCCGTCCCTCCCGAGGCCGAGGCCAACGTTCCGGTCACCGTGCGTGGCGACACCTGGTATCTCCACGCCGTCACCGGATCGAAGGGCACCCTCACCGTAAAACCCGGCATCTCCGTCGCCAGCGTGCGCTCCGTCCACGTGCTCGGTTCCGACCAAGCCGTCGCGTTCGACTGGCATGATGGCGTGCTCACGCTCGCCTTTCCCGAACCCGCGCGCGGCCAGCCGCACACGGTAATCGCCGTCCGCTTCCTTCCCCGCTAATCTTCTCTTTCCCCATGCGCACTTCCGCTCTCCTGTTCGTCGCGTTCGCCACCGCCGCCAACGCGTTCGCCGTGCCCGTCCTTACCGTCGAGGGCGACGCCCGCCTCGCGCTCGTGAACGGTCCCCACGTCGCAGCCGAGATTACCCGCGACCGCTACTTCCGTCTCTACCACTTCCCGGGCATGTTCGACGACAAGCTCGCCGCCGAACTCCGTTACCTTCGAGCCGCCCCCGCTCGTGGCACCGGTCCCTACCTCAATGACAAAGGCGGCGACGCCGAGCGTCTCAACTGGACCGAGGACGCCCTCGCCAGCGCCGACCGCTACGCTGACCTCTACCGCCGCGCCGCCCTCCAGCACCCCGGAGCCACTCACGCCATCGCCGGTGGTTCGTATCCGACTTGCCGCCCCATGACCAAGCCCGGTGCCGCCAACCAGACGACCGACGCCACCATGCACGTTTCCTACAACCGTGCCGTCGAGCCCGCCGACTTCGCGGCCAACGCCGATCTCATCGCCACCTGGTTCGACCGCCTCGCCGCCGCCGGCGTAGCCAAACCTCGTTACTTCGCCCCGTTCAACGAGCCCGATGTCTCTTGGAAATCCGGCCAGAACCTCGCACTCACCCACGCCGCCTTCGCTCGCAGCGTTGCCCTGCGCCTCCGCGCCGACCACCCGGACGTGCTCGTCTCCGGCCCCTGCACCTCCTGGCCCTACCCCGGCGAGAAGTGGACCCGCTGGCAGGCCAACGGCTGGGAACGCGCGTTTATCGAGCAAGCCGGCGACGTCGCCGGCGCCTACGATTTCCATTTCTACACCAAAGAATTCTGGGCCTACGGCGCCGAATCGCCCGGCTTCAAACCCGAGCTTCGTCAACCCACACCCAACCTCCACGCCAGTCTCTGGACCGGCCACCATCAGCTGCTCGATTTCGGCAAAGGCGAGACGCTGCTCGACCTCACCCAGAGCCTGCACCTCGCCAGATGGGGCCGCCCTTCGCCGCCCGTTATCATCTCCGAATTCGGACGGCAGGGCATCACTCCCCAGCTCGGTCCCTGGGCCAACGATTACGACTACTACCTCTACGGCACCACCGTCACCCGCCTCTGGATGATGTTCATGGACCGTCCCGAGGTCGCGCTCACCGTGCCCTTCATCCTGCCCGTCAGCGACACCGGCTATGGCCCCAAGCGCGGCCAGGCCCTCTACACCCGCCCCGGCGCGCCTGCCGACATGACGCCGGAGGTCACGCCGCTGCGTGATTTCTACGGCTTTTTCCGAGAACTCGAAGGCGAACGCGTGCCCGCCTCGTGGGCCGGCCTCGATCCGCGCCAGGCCGTCGGCGTGTTCACCATCGCCGCCCGCCGCGGCGACACGCTCTTCGTCCTTCTCCATAACGCCACAGCCGCACCGCTCGCCTTCGACCTGCAACTCCCCGCCAAGGTCTCGCCCACCGGCACGATTCAGCGCATGCGCTGGGAGGGCACCGTCCCCGCCGACCACCGCGCGCCTACTCCGGCCGATGGACACTGGCGTCGCGACCTTGCCGGCACCGAGCAGCTCACTGGTTCGCGTGTCTCTCTCGCCGCCGAGGAGACCGCCTTGGTCTGTATTCCGATGGGTGTCCCCGCTACGCGTCAAGTCGTAGTGACGCGCCACTACGCGCCCGAAAACCTCCGACCGATCGCCGCCGACCGCCTCGTCACCTTTACGTTCGCGCTTCCCGCCGCCGAAAAACCCGCCACCGCCGAGCTCGTTTTCACCTTCGCCGCCCCCGCGGGCGGCCGCCTTGGACAAGGCCTCGCGCTCACTCTCAACAACAACGCCCTCGAAGCCCGCCCCGACCTCGGGCTGCTCGAAGGCTGGCGCCACCCCGTGCATCCCTTTCACGTCTCCGTGCCCGCCGCCCTGCTCAAGTCCGGCGCGAACGCCCTCACCATCGCCGCCGCCGATCCGGACGCCGGCCTGCCCGCCGACGCCCAAATCGTGAGTGCACGCCTCGACCTTCGCCACGAATCCGCCATCGCCGCGCCCTGACTCGCTAAGCGACCGCGACTCAAGCCCGGCCGCGGTTGCGAAATTCTCGCGGGCTCATGCCCAGCACTTCGTTAAACACGCGGCTCATGTAGTTGTAGGAACTGAAACCACTCTTCTCCGAAATCAGAGTGATCGGCTCGTCCGTTGAAGTGAGCAGCAAGCGCGCGAGGTTGATTCGTTTTTGCCGGATCTGCTCCGCCACCGTGCAGCCGAAGGCGTTCCGGAAACGCCGCTCCATTGAGCGTCGCGACATCGGGTTGGCCTTCAGCAGCTCCTCCATGCGGATCGGCTGGTCGAAATTTTTCAGGATAAAGCGCATCGCGTCCGCCATGCGCTTGTCGTCCACCGCCAGCGTGTCGGTCGAGAGCGCCTCCACCACTCCCAGCGGCTCCACCTCGACCTCGCGCTCCGTCACCTTTTCTCCGCGCATCAGGCGTCCGAGCAGCGTCGCGGCGATGCCGCCGATCTGCTCGCAAGCGTAGCGCACCCCGGATTGCGGCGGATAGGAAGCACGGCTGAGGAGGTCGTCAAAATCGGAACCCAGCACCGCCACGTCGTCCGGCACGCGAATTCCCGTCTCCAAGCAGGCGTCTATCACCTGGCGGCCGATGCTCGGTCCCCAGCAAAACACACCGCAGGGTTTGGGCAGTTCACGCAGCCACCGGAGGAGTTTCTTCTCATTGTCTGATTCCGCGAAGAACGCGCAGCCATGACCGTGCCCGGCCAGGATCGCCTCAAAGTGCGCAAACTGCACCTGCACGTAACCTGCCGCCGGGTTTCCCAAATATGCAAAATGGGAAAAGCCCCGCCCTCGAAACAACTCCGCGGCCACTTTCGCCGACGCCGCCTGATTGGTGATAACGCGCGGGAAATCCACTTCCCCGAGATTGATTGAGGATACGTTGACCACCGGCTTGCGCGTCGCGCGAAGCCACTTCGCCGGCTCTTGCGAGCCGATGCGGGCGACGACGCCATCGAATTTCAGCGGCTTGCCCGCCGCCATGCGCCGCTCCACGCCGTTCGGCTCGATGTGGACGTGCCAAGGGCCGTTCTGCTGTGCATAGTCGAGCACGCCGGCGACGATGCGCCGCCCCCAAGTGGTGGCGGTGTCGATGCTGATGAGCACGGTTGGAACCATGGGAAACAGGGGTAAAAAAACGCAAACGAGGCCTAAACTTGGAGCTGCGTATACTTTCAGACTCCAGTTTGGGCGGTCCTCCAATCTTAAAACATCAATTTGGCGCGAAAAGCCACATGTTGGCCGCATGTCAGCGTATTGAATTATGCGAATTTCTGAGAAACTAGGCGCTCACAGAAATACCCATGCATTCTGAGGCCACCCTTTCCGCCCCTCAACTTTCGTCCGGCGCCATCCAACCGATCGACGCCACGCATCGGTTCGGCGAGCCCGGCTGGCACGTCTGGTGCGGGAGCGTGCAGGCACTTCCCGGGGGCGGCTACACGTTGTTTTATTCACGCTGGCCGGTCACCTTCGGCTTCGACGCGTGGGTGGACCGCTCCGAGATCGCCCGCGCCGAAGGTCCGGCCCCGTGGGGCCCCTTCACTTACGTGGAGACTGTCTTCACCCGTGAGGAGGGCTCGCCCGCCTGGGATGCGCACAACTTCCACAACGTCACCGTGCGCGCCTACGAGGGCCGTTTTTATTTGTATTACACCGGCAACTACGGGAATGGAGACTGGTGGGATCATCGCAACCACCAGCGCATCGGCGTGGCCTCGGCCGACTCCCTTCGCGGTCCGTGGAAACGCCTGCCCCGGCCGATCATAGACACCAGCCCGGAGTCGTGGGACAGCCTCTGCGTGGCGAACCCCTCTATTAGCGACACCACCGACGGTCGCTACCTGATGGTTTACAAGGGCGTAACCGACGGACCGCGCCCCTTCGGCAGCCGTGTGCTCCATGGCATGGCCTACGCACAGAAGCCCGACGGTCCCTTTAGCAAGACCGGCGAACCCTGCTTCCAAATCCCCGGCGTGAAGTTCGCCTTCGAGGATCCCTTTCTTTGGCGTGAGGGCGCGCGTTACCGCTGCCTCATGAAAGATATGAACGGCGTGCCCGGCTCGCGCAAATGCGCCACCCTGCTCTTCGAGTCCGAGGATGGTATCAATTGGCCCCCGGACCGGTTTCGCGTCGTCGCCACGCCGCACCTGCTGCACCGCGTGGCCGATGGCACGACGACGATTGAGGAAGTCGAGCGCCTGGAGCGCCCAAGTTACTTCCGTGAAACCGCCGGCGGCTGCCTGTCCTTCGCGGTGAAACTACTCAACGACAGCCCGTCCTTCCTTGTTTTCAAGCCGGGCGCGCTCTGACGCCAGCAAGGGCCGATGGCCGTAATCGTCCGGAAGCAAAAGGGCTGATCGGGATTAACCCACCGATGCCTACCCGACCGCAGGAAGGGATGCCCGGCGGACGTCGAGCTTGCGTCGCACCTCGGCCATGTAGGCTTCGGTCACGGGAAAGCGGATCGCGAAGAACAGTGCCACCGCGCAGAAAAAGATGTTCGGCGCGAAGGTGAACCAACGGAGGTGGGTGAGCACTTCGGGTGTCTGGATCTTCGCCGTCTGGTCGAAGGCGGAGA
This sequence comes from Opitutaceae bacterium, assembly GCA_027488595.1. GTDB lineage: Bacteria > Verrucomicrobiota > Verrucomicrobiia > Opitutales > Opitutaceae > IMCC26134_A. The sequence continues at coordinate 12,522 of JAIYBI010000521.1, forward strand.
AGCGCAGCAGATAGCCCACCAGCACCACGCAGAACGAGACCTCGATTTTGTAAACGAACGACACCACGGCGGTGAAAAGCGCCTCGCGGCGTTTGCCGTTCTCCAGCTCGTCAATGTCGCAGATGTCGGGCACGATGGCGTCGCGCAGCACGACGGCTATCGCTATGAGCGGCGCGGTGAGCGCGGCGGCAACCAGTTGCAGATAGGGATTCGCCGGGGTGTAGAGCAGCGGCATGATGCAGCCCTGCCCAAGCGCGATGGCGCAGCCTAGGATGACCGCTTTGCGCTTGCCCATTCCCCGGCTGATGCGCGGCACGAAAGGAAGCACCGCCATTGAGAGCACGACCGTGAGCATCGTGCCGATGCCGATAATCTTGGTCGCGAGCCCCTTGTCGCCGCCGCACACGTAGTAGGTGTTTACGTAGAAGATAATCTGGTTGAAAACCACCAGGCCGAAGGCGGAAAAAAAGCGCACCGCGAGGTAGGTGCGGAAGGCGCCGATCCGCACCGCTTCCTTGATGGATTTGAGGATGGGCTCGTGGGTGCGATTGACGCGGGCAAAGCGCTCCTTGCAGGCCAGCACCGGCACGAGCCCGGTCACGATGATGAGCACCGCCATGCCCGCGCCAATCCACCGGATGCCGTGGATCTCTCCGCCAAAAACCGGGCGCTGCGCGAGCCAGTAAGTCCAGCCGACCGCCGCCACCACGAGTTGGAGAAAAACGGTGCGTATCGCCATCACCCGGGCCCGCTCATGGTAGTCGTCCGTAAGCTCGTAGCCGAGGGCGTAGTGTGTCATCGAATACGTTCCCCACGTCATGTAATAGAGCGTGGCGCAGACAATGAGGTAGGCGAATTGCCAGCTTTTCGGCCAATCCGGATTGGCCCACCAGATGCCCGCGACGAGCACGGCGCCGAGCAGGGTCGTGACCAGAAGAAAGGGTTTACGCCGCCCCCAGCGGGTATGGAGGTTATCCGAAAGGTTGCCCACGAAAGGGTCGGTTATGCCATCGAGCAGGCGGGGGAGCATCAAGGCCCAGCTCAGCATGACGGCGTCGAGGCCGAAGCCGGTGTTGAAGATGGGGAGCACCAGCCCGAAGGTCTGGATCATCAGCGCATCGGCGATGGTGCCCGTGCCCCAGAGCCACATCTGGCGGCGAGGTGCGGAGTAGGCTGCGACGGGGGCGGATTGCGACATGGATGGGGCGGCCGTGAGTGGTCTGTTTAAAGAAAAAGTGCTCGCGACGAGGGACGCGCACAAGGGCGATACACCCGGAGATATCTCAAGCGCGACGGCGGCGGCGGATGGCGACCGCACCGCAGGTCAAGAGACCGGCGAACGCGGCGAAGGCCGAGGGCTCGGGGATGGCGGTGAGGTAGCCCGCAGAATCGAGCGTCCAACCGGCCTGGCCGTTCACGGTGATATTGGCCAGTTGTCCCACGGTAAGACCAAGGCCACTGGTGCCGAAACGAACGCTGGTGGGGGTCAGTGAGGTGGCTGCGATGCTCAGACCGAAGGCACCCCAATCTTGGGCCGCGCTGGTGGCGAAGCTGATCGAGCCGGTTGCATTCGACGCATTGTCGAGGTCGAGGAAGCTGGCGCTGTCCAAGTCCAGCGCTCCGAGCGTCTCGGAGAAGCCGTTCACGTCGAACGTGCCGCCCGCGAGGACGAGCCGGCTGGAGTCGCTGATACGATCCGCAGCACCGAGGGCAAGCACGCCGGCTGTGACGAGAGTGTCTCCCGTGTAGGCCTGCGCGCCGGTGAGGACGACGATGCCCGCGCCCAGTTTTTGGAATCCGCCGGTCGAGGCCGCCGCACCGCCGGAGAGGATTAGCGTGGTAGCGCCGTTGGCGACATCCCACTTGGCGGACTGGCCGGAGTTGACGGTGAAGTTGCGGTCGGTGGTGGTGTTGCCGCCGGTGTAGCGGAGGGTGCCGCCGCCGAAGACGAGGTTGGAGGCGGCGTTGGAGGATACGCCTATGCTCGAAGCGCCGCCGAAGTAGGCCGTGTTGGTGCCCGAGAGGATGTTGGTGTTGTTGCCAGAGAGCGTCACGTTGTTAGCGCCGAGGGCGGTGACGGTGTGGAATCCCGTGGCCAGACTGGGCGCGAGAACGGGCATGGTGGTGCTGATCCCGGTAGTATCCACGGTGGCGGTGGAGCTGCCGTTTACGAAGGTAACGGTTTTCTCAAGACCACCGTTGGCCAGGCCCGCCACCTCTAGGACGCCGCCGTTGATGATGGTTGCTCCCGTGTATTGGTTGCTCGCGTTGGAGAGGGTGAGCGTGCCGGCGCCGTTCTTCACGAGGCCCAAGTTGCCGGTGGCGGTCAGCGAGGCAGTGCTGCGGTCCCGTAGGAACCCGCCGTAGGTGGAACTGGCCGAGCCGTTCACCGTGAGTGTGCTGTTGGTCGCGCTGAAGTTCTCAATTACTGCGAGGTTTGCGGCCGCGCCGCTGGAGAGGGCGGAGGCGGTCTGATTAAAACCTGCCATGCGGAGGCGCGCGCCGTTGGTTCCCGTGGCGGCGGTGCCGATGGCGAGCGGGCCTGAGCCGAGAGCGTTGTTCGCGCCGAGGGCGATGCCGAAGGAGCTCGAGCCACCGCCGTCCACGAGGGTGGTGCCGCCGGAGTAGGTGTTGTTTGCGCTGCTGACCGTGAGCGTGCTGGTGGTGGTCTTCACGAGGGCGATGTTGTTTTCATTCGTGCCCGCACCACCGATGGCAACGGCCGAGCCGACAGTGCCGCTGGCAAGGGAAAGCGTGCCCGTCGACACGCCGCCGCCAACGATCTTGCTGCCGGCGGTCGCGCCGGAGGTGATCGCACCGGAGAAGCTGGCGTTGCCGGACACTTTGAGAACGCCGGAGTAGGCGGAACCGCCGATGGCGAGCGTGGTGGCGGAGAGATTGCCGGACACATCGAGCGTGCCGCCGCTGCTGCCGGAGCTGGTCGCGTTGCCAAGCGCGACGAAGCCGGAGAGGGTCGCGGTGGACTTAATCTCAACCGTGGCGGCCTGGTTGACCGTGGTGCTGGCCCACGACTGCACATCGGCGGTGCTGGCACCCATGACGAACTTGGCGGTGGAGGCGACCGTGCCGCTGCCTGTGCCCGCGAGGTTTACCTGGGCGGCGCCGAGGGTCTGGTTGCCCGCGATAGTCACGGTGCCGGCCATGTTCTGGCCGGTGATCGAAGCCTGCTGAATATTGGTGGTGAGCGTGCCGGTGAGCGCGCCAGTGATCCGGGTGCTGCCCGAGCCGCCGAAGCGCAGGCCGTAGGCGTTGGCGTTGCTGGCGCTTATGCCGCCGCTGATGACAAGGCTCTCGCCGGTGGTGCCGGTCTCGCGGTTATCAATGACGAGGAGACGCGTGCCGCCGGCGTCGGTGTTGACGCGGAGCGGGGCGCTGATGGTGGCGACGCCGTTGCCGGCGGTGTCGCTGACGGAAAGGTTGGCGGTTGCGCCGTTGCCGGAGGCGAGCACGGAGAGGATGCCAGAACCGTTGACGGTGAAGCCGGAGGCGCTGTTACGATTGAAGACGAGCGTGCTGAAGTAGCCATCCACATTCATCGTGGCCGTCGACCCGCCGGTGCCGAAGGTGCCGGTTAGGCTGCCGTTGAGTGACGGGACTGCGTCGGGGTTCCAGTTGGCGGCAGAGTTGATGTTGGTATCGACGCCACCGCCGCCGTCCCATGTCTGGGCGGAGAGCGGGGAGAAGGCGGCAATCTGAACCAGGAGTGTAGTGGCGAAAGCCTTACGGGCGTGAGATCTCATAGACGGGATGCGGGCTGGAAATCGGGGCTGGGACTGGGAGCGGCTTTGTATCTGACCAGAAACCGGCTGGGCCGGATATGGAGCCGGCAGCCCTTAAGGTGCACTTTTGCGGCAATCGCGGCCGTCAGAGGAATTCGTGATATGCGCGGCGGTTTCGAGACGAATTACGGGGCGGTGACACGCAGGCGCAGGAAGCGTTTGGTGCCGATAACCGGGCCGGGGTCGGTGACCTCGAACAGCCCTGCCGTGTAGGTCTCGCCTGCGCTGCTGTAAATCTGGGTCCAGGAGCCGGCGACGAGGTCGTCGCGGGCCTCGACGAGGTAGGTGATGGCAGCGTCGCCGTTGCGGTAGAAAGTCAGCTTGAGCGGGCCGGTGCCGGTGATCTGCGGCAGGATGGAGGTGTTGGCTATGTTGGGATTGCCGTTCAGGGCATACTCGAGCAGGTTGGGAATGCCGTCGTTGTCGCTGACGTCGGAGGTGTCGGCGGCGTTGCCGGTGTTTTCCGTGGTGCCAAAGTTGGCGCTGCGCCAGACTTGGAGCGGGCTGAGAACAACGGCTGAGGCGACGGTGAGGGTGGCGGTGTTTTCCGTGTAGGTGTAGAGCAGGCCGGTGTTGGTGGCCGACCAGACATCTGCGGGGGACTCCGTGAGGGCGATGCTGTTGACCGCAACGGCGGAGTAGCCGGGGGCGATGCCGCCGGTGGCTGAGACGAAGGTGAAGCTTTGGTTGGCCGAGAAGGAGAAGCCGGAATCGGGAGTGATGGTGAGGTTGCCTGAATTGGTGACCGCGCCGGCGACCGTGATTGTGGAGGTGGTGGCGGGAGAACCGGAGGCGACGAAGGTCGTGAGCGCGGCGGAGTCGGAGGTGAGGTTGCCGGTGATGGCGATCGCACCCGGGGTGAAGGTGCCGGCGACGGAGAGCGTCTTGCCAGTGGCGAGCACGCTGCCGCTGCCCGCCAGGCCGCCGTTCAGAGTGACAGTCGCGGCGGTGACGCTGGCGGCGTCGAGGCTCGTGCCCGGATTGAGGATGACTTTGGAGGCACCGAGGCCGCCGGAGGGGCCGAGAATCAAACTGCCGGCGGAGAGGGTGGTGTCGCCCGTGTAGGTGTTTGTGCCGGCGAGTGCGAGGGTGCCGGCGCCGAGTTTCTGGAGGCCACCGGTCGAGGCAAGCGCACTGCCGGCTAGGGTGAGCGTGGCGTTTGCGTTGGCGACATCCCACTTGGCGGACTGGCCGCTGTTGATGGTGAAGTTGCGGTCGGTGGAGGTGTTTCCGCCGGTGTAGCGGAGGGTGCCGCCGCCGAAAACGAGGTTGGATGCGGCGGCGGTTGCCAGGCCGAGGCTGGAGGCGACGCCGAAGTGAGCGGTGCTGGAGCCGGTGGTAATGCCGGCAGCGGTGTTAATCGTGAGGCTCGTGCCGCTGTCCACGGTGCTGACGGCGAAGCCCGTCGGCAGAGTGGCCGCGACAAAAGTCATTCCGGGGATGATGCCGGTGGTGTCGGCCATCGTCACTGCGTTGCTGGAGAGGGTGGAAGTGACGGTTTTTACGATGCCGCCGTTGGTGAGCGAGGAGACCTCGAGGACGCCACCATTGATGATGGTCGCACCGGTGTATTGGTTACTCGCGTTAGAGAGGGTCAGCGTGCCGACACCGTCTTTGACGAGGCCGAGGTTACCAGTGGCGTTGGCCGACGATGCGGTGCGGTCGCGGAGAAAGCCGGCGTAGGTGGTGCTGGACGCGCCATTGGCGGTGAGCGTGCTATTGGCCGTGCCGAAGTTTTCGATCACACGGGCATTGGCGGTCGCGCCGCTGGAGAGGGCGGACACGGTTTGGCTGAAGCCGGCCAAACGCAGGCGTGCGCCGCTGCCAAGCGTAGCGGCAGTGCCGATGGCGAGCGGGCCGGAGCCGAGGGCGTTGTTCGCGCCGAGGGCGATGCCGAAGGAGCCAGAGCCGCCGCCGTCCACGAGGGTGGTGCCGCCGGAGTAGGTGTTGCCCGCGCTGCTGATAGTGAGCGTGCTGTTGCCCGTCTTAAGCAAAGCTAGGTTGTTTTCGTTTGTGCCTGCGCCGCCGATGGCGACGGCCGAGCCGACGGTGCCGCTAGAAAGGGAGATGTTC
>JAIYBI010000443.1 GCA_027488595.1 Opitutaceae bacterium
CAGAATTTCCTGATGAGCTTCCCGCTCGTCGCCGAAAAAACCACCCTCGTGGTCGAGCTGCTCAAGGGCTACTTCACCGAGCAATTCGTCGTTAACGCCAAGGACGATCCCAAGAAGTGGTGGCAGGTTTTCGACCGCACCACCGGCAGGGAGGTCCCCAAGACCAAGTGGTCCTTCGATCCCAGAAAGGGCACCGTTAAAATCGCCGCCGCCATCCCCGGCCACAAATACACCGTGAACTTCCTCGCCTTCCGCATCTGGGAGGAAATCTCGATGTATAACCACATCACGAACAACTGGGGCGACCGCGAGCACCTCGCCGCCGTAGACCCCATGCACCCCGAGACGCAAAAGGTCATCCTGGCATTTCTCGACCAATGGCTAAAGGACCACCCCGCCACCACCGTCGTGCGTTTCACATCCATGTTTTACAACTTCTCCTGGTTCTGGGGCGCCGACCAGAAAACCCTCCGCGATGTTTACTCCGACTGGGGTGACTACGAGATGACCGTCAGCCCGCGCGCGCTCACCCTCTTCGCCAAAAAATTCGGCTACAAGCTCACCTCCGAGGATTTCGTCAACGGCGGTCTCTACAACTCCACCCACAACGCCCCGTCGCGCCGCTACCGCGACTACATGGACTTCATCCACGACTTCGTGATCGAGTTCGGCAAGAAGTGCATCGACCTCACCCACAAGTATCAGAAAAAGGCCTACGTGTTCTACGACGACCACTGGGTCGGCGTTGAGCCCAACAGCCCGCGCTTTAAAGAGTTCGGCTTCGACGGTCTCATCAAGTGCGTCTTCAACGCGTTTGAGGTGCGTCTCTGCTCGCACTCAACGGGCGTCGATGTCCACGAGCTCCGCCTCCACCCCTACCTCTTCCCCACCGGCCTCAAGGGCGAGCCCACCTTCAAGGCGGGCGGCAACCCCACCCTCGACGCCAAGAACTTCTGGATCGACGCCCGCCGCGGCATCCTACGTGCGCCCATCGACCGCATCGGCCTCGGCGGCTACCTCTCGCTTGTCCAGCCCTTCCCGGATTTCCAGGACTACATCGCCGGTCTCACCAACGAATTCCGCCTGCTCAAATCCTTCCACGCCGACGGCGCGCCCTACGTCGCCCCGTTCAAGACCGCCATCCTCTCGTCCTGGGGCGACCTGCGGGCCTGGGTGTCATCCGGCCACTTCATCCCCGGCCTCGACTACATCGAGCTGGTCGAGTCCCTCGCCGGCCTGCCGCTCGACGTCGTATTCCTCAGCTTCGACGACCTTCGCAAGAAGGGCGTGCCGAAGGACGTGAAAGTTCTCATCAATGCCGGTCGCGCCGGTTCCGCCTGGAGCGGCGGTCACGAGTGGGACGACCCCGAGGTCTCCGCTATCATCACCCGCTGGGTGCAAAAGGGCGGCGGCTTCATCGGTGTCGCCGAGCCCTCCGCCTCCGCCACTCCGGGCCAGCTTTTCAAGCTCTCGCACCTCCTTGGCCTCGACCGCGATCGCGGCGAGCGTCTCGCCAACGGCAAATTCAAGTTCACCGCCGCGACCGAAAAACACTTCATCACCGCCGACCTCGAAGCCCCGCTCGACCTCGGCAAGGACGTGGACGGCATCTACGTTTTCGGCCCCGAGACGCAGGTGCTCGTCGCCAAGGACAACTCGCCGCGCCTCACCACCCACGCCGTCGGCAAAGGCCGCGCCGTGTATCTCTCCGGTCACAAGTTCGCCTACCAAAACACCCGCCTCCTGCACCGCGCCATCCACTGGGCCGCGAACCAGGAAGCCGGGTTCGCCACCTGGAACAGCTCCAACATCCGCACCGAGTCCGCCTTCTTCGCCAAGCAGAAGAAACTCGTCGTGATCAACAACAGCGGCGAGCCCCAGCACACCGTGGTTCAGGACGCAAAAGGCAAGGGCATCAAGGTCTCCGTCAACGCCCACGACATCGCCATCCTCGACACCTGACCCGAATATATTTTCCGAGGCGCAACGCTTGCACGTGATTTCCGAGCTCCGGCGCAGGGGCGCGGCTTGTCTGCGCGCCTGCCCAACCGGTCCTCCCGCTCACTCCCGCCTCGCCAAATCATCCCGTCGCCGCATGGTTGATCGGATGCCCCGCCCCGCGCTCCCAGCCACCGGCCCCCGTGATTTCAGCGGTCAACGCATCGTCGTGCTGCCGCCTTCTGTCGTCGCGCGCGCCCTCACCCGTCCCCTCTTTGCTGGCCTCCTGCCCACTGACATCGGCTGGTATCCCGCCGCCCGGGGACACCACCGCGAACGTCCGGCCGGCTCGGCCGAGACGATTCTTATCCACTGCCTCTCCGGGGCCGGCTGGTGCGAACTCGCCGGCCGCCGCCACGCTGTCAAGGCAGGCGACCTCGTAGCTCTTCCGCCCCATGTCGCTCACGCCTACGGCGCCGACAGCCGCCGACCGTGGACTCTGCGCTGGTTCCATCTCTCCGGCGCGGATCTGCCCGCGCTTTGCGCCGAGCTCGGCCTCGACTCCACCCTCCCCGTGCGCCCACTCGGCGATGACGCCACTCTCGCCCTGCTGTTCGATGACGCGCTCACCATTCTCGAACTCGGCTACACCGGCCCGCACCTCCTCCGCGCCAGCCGCACCCTCGCCCACTACCTCGCCCACGCCGCCTGGCTCGCCCGCCACCCGGCGGAGGCCGCCACGCCCGATGCGCGTCAACGCATCGCCCGCTGCATAGACTACATGCGCCTGCACCTCGACCGTCCGCTCCGCCTCGCCGAGCTCGCCGCCCTCGCCCACTGGTCGCCCTCCCATTTCAAAGCCCGCTTTCGCGCGCACACCGGCTACGGCTGCATCGACTACTTCATCCGCCTGCGCATCCACGCCGCCTGCCAATTGCTCGATACCACCATGCTCGACATCCAGTCCGTCGCCGCCCGCGTGGGCTACGCCGATCCTCTCTGGTTTTCCAAAGCATTCAAAACCATCACCGGTCTCGCCCCCTCCTCCTA
>JAIYBI010000387.1 GCA_027488595.1 Opitutaceae bacterium
CACGGCCTTGGTCGCCCCCGATCACGCCGCCCGCACCGTCACCCTGATGGCGCCGAGCAAGACCTACAACGTGCCCGGTCTCGGCACCTCATTCGCGATTATTCCAAACTCCGCCGTGCGCGCCCGTTTCGTCCGCGCCACCGCCGGGATCGTCGCCGAGGTCACTTGCCTCGGATTCACCGCCTGCGAAGCCGCCTATCGCGACAGCGAACCCTGGCGCCAGGCCCTGCTCGCCACGCTTCTCGCCAACCGCGATCACATCCTCGCCACCGTCGCAAAGAGTCTGCCGGGAGTGCGCATCGAAGCGCCCATCGAGGCCACCTACCTCGCCTGGCTCAACGTCGCCGACCTCGGCCTCGCCGACCCTATCGCCTACTTCGAGTCCCACGGCGTCGGCCTGAGCGATGGCGCATACTTCGGCGCCCCGAGCAGCGACTACGTGCGCCTCAACTTCGGCTGCCCTCTTTCCACCCTCGACGAAGCACTTCGCCGCATGGCCATCGCCGTCGCCGCCATTCCTGGTCGGGGCTAATCAATGAAACGGTCCGCGTGCCGCGCATCCACCGGACGCTCGAGATCCCGTTTTCCAAAGATGCGGTAGCGCACCTTCGCCACTCCGCGATAAGCCGCATCGCGCCAGCCCGCCGGCACGACCCCGAACGCCGCGCCAACCCCGCCCCAAAAACCGCCCAGCAAGCGGAGCACGCCGATCACGCCATCGGTCTTTAGACGATACTCGGCGCCGTCCGCAGTCGGCAGATACACGATGCTGTCGAAATCCTCCGTCGGCAGACCGAGCCGGCGCAGCGTGGTCTGCGCGAAGGGCCCTTGCAGTGGCGCGAAACGCAGCCGCCCCCGGTGATCCAGTCGCAGCAACAGGCGCACCACGGCGCGGCACAATCCGCACTCGCCGTCGAAAAGCAGCACCGGGCCTGCGATGGATTCCATACCGTCACCTTGCGAACCGTTCCGCGTCTTGCAACTCCCGCCGCGCTTGCCCTGCCCGCCGGCGCAAAGCTTACTCCGCCGTCACGCCACCCTCCATGCGCCTCGGCTCGCTCACGCTTTCCTCGAACTTGTTCCTGTCTCCACTTGCTGGATACACGAACCTACCCATGCGCCTGACCGTGCGCGAGCTGGGCGGTCTCGGCCTCGCCACCACCGATCTCGTCAACGCCCGCTCCCTGCTCGAACGCAACAAGGGCGCGCTCCGCCTCGTCGCCACCTCGCCCGAGGACCGCCCGTGGGCCATTCAGCTTTTCGGCGCCGTGCCCGAGGAGATGCGCGACGCCGCCGTGATGTGTCAGGAGCTCGGTGCGCAGGCGGTGGATATCAACATGGGTTGCCCGGTCAAAAAAGTGGTCAAGATAGGCGGCGGCTCCGCCATGATGACCGAGCTCGACAAAACCGCGGCCCTCGTGCGTGGCATGGTGGAGGCGGTGAAGATCCCCGTCACCGCCAAGATGCGCCTCGGTTGGGACGACCAGAATCTCACCGCGCCCGATCTCGCCGCCGCGCTCGAAGACGCCGGAGTCGCCGCCATCTTCGTGCATGGCCGGACCCGCGCACAGGGCTTCGCCGGCCAGGTCAACCTCGCCGGTATCCGCGCGGTCGTGCAGGCGGTGAAAACCATTCCGGTGATCGGTAATGGCGATATCACTACGCCGGAGGCCGCGCAGCACATGATCGCCGAGACCGGATGCGCCGGCGTGAGCGTCGGGCGCGGCGCGTTTTACGACCCTTGGATTTTCAAGCGCACCGACCATCTGCTTCGCACCGGCGAATTACTTCCCGAGCCCACGGTCGAGGAGCGCGTGCGGGTGATGCGCAGACACTTCGAGCGCTATATCGAGTTCTACGGCGAGCACGACGGCGCGCGCCACTTCCGCCGGGTGGCCCCGTGGTATGCGCGACGTTTCGGACCGTCGAAACCCTTTAAACACGCCATCCTGGGCATGAGTTCGCGCGATGATTTCGAGCGCGCCCTCGTGGAGTTTTTTGCGTGGAGAGCCCGCTTCTGCGATGAACGCGGCGAGTTGCTGCCAAAGTTCCAACCCGAGCCGCTGGTCGCCTCGTTCATGCGCGATGCGGACGACCCCGTCTTCACCCGCGATGCCATCCCGGTGCCCAAAGGACCGGTGGAAAACTGGTAACTCCGCCTAGGGATCGGGAAAAGCGAAGCCTGCTAGTATTTCAGCCGCACCTGCGCGCCGGACTCGTCCTGCAGGATCACGTTTTTGCGCTCCGTATCCACGCCGTGAAAGGTCACTCCGAGGACCGGCTCGATCAACTCCCCCTGACGCACGAGTCGCCCTTCGATCAGCGCTCTCGACGGCGAACCCTGAAACACTCCGGTCACTTTAAGCGTCTGCCCCCACTTTACAAAACGGGGACTGGGCACGGGCGCGGCGGCATCCACCGGTGTGGTGTCTATCTGGTTCAAGGTCGAAGAACGCCCGCTGGTGGAGCCCGTTGTCTTTTCGGTCGCTACGGCGGGATCGGGTGTTTCCTCGGGAGTGAGCGGGGTGCCAGGAGCAGGAGTGTTAAGGCCGCGCCGTTCGGGGATGTCCTCGCCGCGCACTGCGGCATCAAGCCGCGCCTGCTCGTTGCCACGCGCACCTTGCATGGCGCCCTGAGCCTTTTCAACCGCCTGTCCGGGCAACTGGGCCGCGGCATCTATCTTCGCCTTCACGTCCTTCACCACCGTTGTAGCGCCCCACGGGTTGAGGTAAAAATACAATCCGGCACCCGCCACACCGACAACCAATAGAACCAGGAGCAAGGTGCGCCTGGCATTCGCCTTACCGGCCGGAGTCCGAGCCGGTTTTGGAATCGGCGGGGGCAGACCATCCTTTTTCCCGTTGATCGCGGCAGCGACCCGCAGATTCAACACCATCGGTGGACGGGTTCCCAGGTTGGCCTGTGCTGCCTTCGACATCAACGGAACCAGCGGCGGCGCAACCCCGGATTCATCCGCCGGCACAAAGATTGCCGGGCGCCCCTTCATGCCCATGGGTGGCATGGTGAGCCCCGCGGGAATAGACGGCGGCGTAGCTTTATCCGCGTCCACCGGTGCAGACGACGGAGCCAGGACTGGAAAAGGCACCCCGGCCGGCTTGTCCACCCGGCCGGGAGGCGAGCCTGACGGAGCGTCTCCCGAGGACTGGAGGCGCGTGCTCATCTTGAGTTTTACCGGCACTTCCTCGGCGGGTGGCGGCGCGGTGTGAGGCGCGGCCGGAGTGGGTGCGGGTCCGGCCGGTGTGGCTGGCGTGGCGAGATGAAGTTTCTTATCCGGTGCGGGAGCAGGCTGCTCTGGGGCCACTGCCGTCCGTGGGGGAGGCAGGGGCACTACAGAAGGTTTGTAGCGCAGGGGCACGACCGGCGATTCCGTGGAAGCCGCGACGTTTTCAGTCGGTGAGCCTTGGGTATTCTGGCCAAAGGGCGCGACCGTGGGTAACAACACTGGCCTCCGCCGCGCGGTCTCGTTCGCAGGAGTTGAAGATGCTATCGGAGCAGGAGTCGCCGCGGGCTCACTCGCAAGGGGTTGAGTGGCGGCCAACGGCAGAGGGGAAAGGGGACTGGTCTCGCCCGGACTGGTTGACGAAACAGGAGTCGAAACATTCAAGGACGGAGCACTACCCGCCGCCGCCTCCCCCGACGCCGTAACCGGGGGCGCCACAGGCTTGAGACGCTTCAAGCGCAGAGGTGAAACTTCGGACTCATCACTCATAAAGGAATTACTAAGGCATAGTATGTGCCTAGTTCCATCTCTTACTGAAACAAAAAAGCGGCGTATCCGAAAAGGATACGCCGCTCGAAGTGTTTTTATCCGTTTAACCGGACTGCACTGGGTATGACTTAGTAACGACCGCCGCGGTCGCCACGGTCGCCGCCGCCGAAGCCGCCACGGCCACCGCCGCCGCCGCCGAAGCCACGACCGCCGCCGCCGCCGCCGAAGCCGCGACCGCCGCCCTCTTCTTTTGGACGGG
>JAIYBI010000519.1 GCA_027488595.1 Opitutaceae bacterium
GGGGACGATGGATTCGAGGTGGTAATCGGCGGGTTGAAACGATACCGTATCTGCTTCCCGAAAAATGAAAATCGTCCACGCGGCCAGTGAGTTCTACCCCTACATGAAAACCGGTGGTCTGGCGGACGCCGTGGCTTCGTTGACGGGCGCACTGGCGGACCGGGGTCATGAGCTGGCGGTGTTTATCCCCGGTTATCGCAGCGTGCTGGAGCATCCGGACGCCTCGGAGGCGGTGACGGTGCTGCGACCGAAAATCGAGATGGGCGACATTTTCATGAGCGGCGAAGTTAAGACTTTTTCGCCGCGTGACGGGCTCACGGTTTACCTGATTTGTCGCGATGAGTTTTTTGACCGTCGCAACGCCTACGGCACCGGCGAACGCGACTACGAGGACAACCACCATCGTTTTATCTTTTTCTGCAAAGGCGTGGTCGAGACCATGCGCCTGCTGCGGATGAATGCCGACGTGGTGCATTGCCACGATTGGCAGACGGGACTGTTGCCGCTGCTACTGCGTCATGCCGAGCAGCGCCACGGCGACGTGCTGGCGATGCACACGGTCTTCACGATCCACAATATCGCGTTTCAAGGTGTGTTTCCGATGCGCTCCTTCTACCGCACGAACCTGCCGGAAGAGCTCATGGGCATAGACGGCGTGGAGTTCTACGGTCACATGAGCATGATGAAGGCGGGCATCCTTTTCGCCGACCGGCTGGCGACGGTGAGCCCGCGCTACGCAAAGGAGATTCAGACGCCGGAGTTTGGCTGCGGCCTCGATGGTGTGCTCGCGACCCGTGCGGACGATCTCGTCGGGCTGCTCAACGGCATTGATACGTCGGTGTGGAATCCGGCAACAGACGAAATGCTGCCCGCGAAATACTCGGTGGATAACTTGGCCGGAAAAGGAATCTGCCGCACCGAGCTGCTCCGCCGCCACGGCTTCGATGCGGATTTTAAGGGACCGGTCTTCGGCATGGTTTGCCGGCTGACGACCCAAAAGGGAGTGGATCTGGTGTTGGCGAACCGGGAGTTCTTCAAACGTGAAGACGTTCGTTTGGTGGTGCTCGGCTCGGGTGATCCGCGCTTGCAGGACGGATTGCGCGAGCTCGCGACTTCACTGCCGCGCAAGGTGGCGCTCAGCACCCGCAACGACGAATGCATGAGCCACCTTGTCGAGGCGGGCAGCGACTTTTTTGTGATGCCATCGCGCTTCGAGCCCTGCGGATTGAATCAGATGTATTCGCAGATCTACGGGACGATTCCGTTGGTGACGAATGTGGGCGGACTGGTTGATACGGTGAAAGACATCGCCACTGACCCGGCGGCCGGAACCGGGATTGTTTTCGAGCCAACCGAGGAGGGGGTTTTGGAAGGGCTGCAACGCGCCCAAGCGCTTTACGCGAAGCCTGGCTTGCGCAAGGAGGTGCAGGCTCGCGGCATGAAGAGCGCCTTCGGCTGGGAGAATGCGGTGGCGGGCTACGAGGCGCTTTACGAGTGAACCGGGTAAAACCGGAACGGGTCGCATGGCGCTCCCCGCTTCGGGTCAAGGCACGGGAGCGGCCGCCCGGGCCGAGGCGTCAACCTGGTCCGTGTAGCGCATGGTCATATCCTCGTTGAAAGGCCGCACCCAGAGGCGGCGGCCGCGGAGTTTCATGGAAATTTCGCTCAACAGGCTGGGGCGTCCGTCGGCCGGAACGGTGTAGCTCATCACGGTGCGGGCCTCGTCAATTTTAAGACTCAAGACCGGGCTGAGCGGCTCGAAGTTGAACAACTCGACGCGGACGATTGCACCGGTGGGGCGGTCCAGGGTGAAGGCGGCGCGCATGTGTGGGGCGGCGGTGTCCTCCTTGGAGGCGGGGTTAAGCGCGAAATGGTAGGTGGAGGTGCGCTCGTCGGAAGCGAACAGGGTGCAAGTGGCGAGGTTGAGTTGATCGCGCACGCTGGAGGCGGTGTCGGCGTCGGCCTTGGCCGCGCTGGTCTGGCGATAGGAGCGGTAGTCGTCCTCGCTTGGGGTTGCGCCGTCCTTGCTGAGCAATGTCCAACGTTCGGGGCCGCGCATGCGAGGGTCGAAGCGCTCGACGAGGTTCTTCTTCGGTCCGCTGGTTGTCTGGGTGAAGGCCCAGCCCTTTGGTCCGCCGGCACGGTAAGCGGCGAGTGCGGCGGTGAGCTCGGGCGGCACGGGAATGATGGCGACGGTGGTTGAAGCGGTCGAGACCCCGGCGGCGGGCGGAGGAGGCGAGCAGGCGGGCAGTGCGGCCAAAACAATGAGTGCGACGACTGGCAGAACGAGACGGGTAAGAGAGCGGCGGATAAGCATCGAGCGGTGATTATTAACCGC
This sequence comes from Opitutaceae bacterium, assembly GCA_027488595.1. Classification (GTDB taxonomy): domain Bacteria; phylum Verrucomicrobiota; class Verrucomicrobiia; order Opitutales; family Opitutaceae; genus IMCC26134_A. Next base: position 2,339 of record JAIYBI010000519.1, read on the forward strand.
GGATAACGCGGAAGAGCGCGGATAAGGAAAGGATTAAGGGACTCGGACGATGCTAAACTGCCAATTCAACTTGATCTTGTCGCGCGATCCGGCGTTGCCGACTTCAGGCATCTACCTCTGGTAGACGCCCTCGTCGGCTCCTTGGCTGGCGCGACAATCTCGGCGTCGCTTTGGTAGTTCAGCATCTTCCGAATCCCTATTCCGCGGGCTGGGGGACGAAGGCGAGTTTGTCGGTGGCGATGGACTTGGCGCGGAGTTCGGCGAGGATGGCTTCGTAGGTATCCGGCGGGAGACTACGGTCACGGGCGAGAACCCAGAGCAGACCGGCGTCGCCGGTGCCGACGACGGCCCAGCGGTAGTCGGGGTCTAGGGCGAAAATCTTGTAGGTGACGGAGAGCGGCCAGACGAACTGGACCTTCCACGTGGCGTTGGTGGTGGTGTCGGTCACCCAGGCGACGCCGTGCCAGGTTTTCTCAGGGGCGGTGACGGAGCCTTTGCGAAAAGTGAAGTCGTTGACCAGTTTGCCGTCGGGGCGGCGGGCATAGGTGTCGTAGGAGGCGACCTTTCCCTTTTCGAGAAAGTAGGGGACGTGGCTGATCACATACCAACGGCCGAGGTAGCGATCGAGGTCCACATGGGCGACGGTGGGTGGTAAGGTTTTAGGCACGGAGGAACAACCGGTGAAAAGGCAGAGCGTGGTGAGGGCGACGAGAGCGGTGGCGAGGCGGAGCATGGCGTTAAGGGACGTGCGCCGGGCAGTTACGCAAGCGAAGCACTCAGGCGAGGGCGGCTATGCGGGGAGCGGGGGCACCTTTGCGGGGCGCGGGGAGGGCGGTGCCGGTGGTCTGACCGAGAAGGGCGCGGCCGATCGGGGAAATCGGCGTGACGACGGTGATCTCGGTGCCGTCGTGGGTGATGGCGAGGCCGCCATTGCTCGGGCCGAGCAGCAGGAGGTCGGTGCGCGGGCCGGCGACGAGCGTGACAAGGCTTCCGAGTTGCACGCGGTAGTGGCCTTCGGAAGGAAAGGCGAAGGAGCGCCACGCTGAGATGCCCGCGGCGAGCTCGGCGGCTAGCTTGGCCTGACCCTCGGCGAGGTAGGCGGCCTCTTGCGCGTGGGTGTCGTATTTGTTTTCGGCGCGGCTCTCTTCGCTGATTGATTCTTCGCGGGAATCGAGGGCGGCGTGGGTCTGGCGGGCGAGCTCGGCCTCAAGGTTTGCGAGGACGGCGGCGCGGAGGGATTCTTTGTTCATGGGCGGTCGGAACAAAGAGGCACTGGCGACGCTCAAGGTTTTGCGAGGGATTTTTTCAGCTTATCAATCTTCGGCTTGATGACCACGCGGCAGTAACCGGCGGAAGGGTTGTTGCGGTAGTAGTCCTGGTGATAGGCCTCGGCGGGGTAGTAGGTCGGCAGCGGGGAAATCTCGGTCACGATTTTGCCGCCCCAGGCGGGGTTGGCGCGATCGCGGGAGGCGAGGACGAGGGCTTTTTCGGCATCGTTGGCGTAGTAAATTACGGAACGGTATTGGGTGCCCTCGTCGTTGCCCTGGCGGTTGAGGGTGGTGGGATCGTGGATATCCCAGAAGAAATCGAGGAGCTGGGTGCGGGTAATCTTGGCGGGGTCGAAGGTGAGCTTGACCACTTCGGCGTGGCCGGAGACGCCGGTGCAGACCTGTTCGTAGGAAGGGTTGGGGCGCGCGCCGCCGGCGTAGCCGCTCTCGGCGACAAGGACGCCGGGGACGAGTTCGTAGGCGGCCTCGACGCACCAAAAGCAGCCGCCGCCAACGACGAGAGTCTCGGCGTTGGCAGGGATGGTGGCAGGTGCGGCGGAGGGAGCTGGGACTTCGGAGGAGGAATCGGCGCAGGCGGTCATGGCAAGGGAGCAGACGGTTAACAACGGGAATAGACGGTGGAAAAGATGCATGGTCTTGGGAGCGTCAAGGTGCGCGGTTTATTCCCGGAGGCAAATGGGGGAGGGCGGAGAAACAGGCTCACCGCGTGAGTTTACGGTATTTGATGCGGTGGGGGCGGTCGGCTTCCTTGCCTTTGCGTTTGCGGAAGTCCTCCAGGTATTCGCTGTAGTTGCCGTTGTAATACACGACCTGGCTGTCGCCCTCGAAGGCGAGGATGTGCGTCGCCACGCGGTCGAGGAACCAGCGGTCGTGGCTCACCACCACGGCGCAACCGGCAAAACCTTCCAAGCCCTCCTCAAGGGCGCGGATGGAGTTCACGTCGAGGTCGTTGGTGGGCTCGTCGAGCAGGATGAGGTTGGCGCCGCTCTTGAGCAGGCGGGCGAGGTGGACGCGGTTGCGTTCGCCGCCGGAGAGCACGCCGACTTTCTTTTGCTGGTCGGCCCCGGTGAAGCCGAACTGGCCGCAGTAGGCGCGGGCGTTCACTTCGCGACCGGGCATACGGATGATGTCTTCGCCGCCGCTGATCGCTTCGTAGATCGTCTGGGCGTCGGGCAGGGAATCGCGCGACTGATCCACGTGGGAGATGAGCACGGTGTCGCCGATGCGCACGGTGCCGGTGTCGGCTTTTTCCGCGCCGGTGATGAGGCGGAAGAGGGTGGTCTTGCCCGCGCCGTTGGGGCCGATGACGCCGACGATGCCGCCGGGCGGGAGAGCGAACGTGAGGTTATCGAAGAGGAGTTTGTCGCCGTAGGCTTTCGAGACGCCTTTGAGCTCGACGACGAGCTGGCCGAGGCGCGGGCCCTTTGGGAGAACGAGTTCGAATTCGCGCTCTTGCTCGGCAGTGTTGGAGGAGTTGACCATCTTCTCGTAGGCGGTGATGCGGGCCTGGGATTTGGCGTGACGGGCTTTGGTGCCCTGGCGGATCCACTCCAGCTCGCGGGTCATGGCTTTCTGGCGTTTATCCTCGGTGCGTTGCTCGGTGGCGAGGCGGGCGGATTTCTGCTCCAGCCAGCCGGAGTAGTTGCCCTTCCACGGAATGCCGTGGCCGTGGGCGAGTTCGAGGATCCACTGGGCGACGTTGTCGAGGAAGTAGCGGTCGTGGGTGACGGCGATGACGGTGCCCTCGTAGCGGGCGAGATGCTGTTCGAGCCAGTGAACGGACTCGGCGTCGAGATGGTTTGTCGGCTCGTCGAGGAGGAGGATGGCGGGCTTTTGGAGGAGCAGGCGGGCGAGGGCGACGCGGCGGCGCTCGCCGCCGGAGAGGGTGTCAACGGTGGCCTCGCCGGGCGGGCAACGAAGGGCGTCCATCGCCATCTCGACCTGCGGGGCGACATCCCAAGCGCCGAGGCGTTCGATCTCGGCCTGGAGCTTGGCCTGAGTGTCGCCGATGGCATCGCGGGCCTCGTCGGTATCGGCGGCGGCGAGGTCGTCCCAGGAGGCGTCGTAGGCGGAGGTGAGATCGGTGAGGTGTTTGGCGCCCTCCTCGACGCAGGCGCGGACGGTTGAGCCGACGGTGAGGGAAGGTTCCTGCTCGAGCAAACCGACGGCGTAGCCGGGCTCGAAGTGGATGGTGCCGTCGAACTCCTTGTCGCGGCCGGCGAGGAGTCGGAGGAGGGAGGATTTGCCGGAGCCGTTGAGGCCGAGCACGCCGATCTTGGCGCCGTAGTAGAAGGAGAGGGAGATGTCGCGGAGGATCTCCTTGCGCTCGATTTTCTTCGAGACGCGCATCATGGAAAAAATGATCTTGGGTTCTTCGAGCTTGGCCATGGGTGAAAGAGGGAGACGGAACGGTAGCGGAGGAAAGCGGGAAAGCAGGAAAAATGCGCGGGGTGCGGCGGCTCGGTGGCGTGAGCGGGGTGGAGATAGCGATGTAACGCGGGAGCTGCTTGGAGCGTCTTGGTTGAAATGAAACACAACACGAGACGGTTCTGGCGTTGGGCGGGCATGATGGCGCTGGCGATCTGCGCCGCATCGGCGGGCGCGGCGGCTACGCCGGAGACGAGGCAGTGGACAGTAAACGGCGTGACACGCGAGGCGCTGGTTTACCGGCCCGCGGTGAAGCCGGATGCGGGAGGGGCGCCGGTGATTTTTGCGTTTCACGGGCATGGAGGGAGCATGGCGCAGGCGGCTCGCAGCTTCGCCTTGCATGATGAATGGCCGGAGGCGGTGGTGATCTACCCTCAGGGTTTGAAGACAGCCGGGAAGTTGACGGATCCAGAGGGTAAACGCTCCGGCTGGCAAATGCAGGAGGGCGGGCAGAGCAACCGCGACCTCGCGTTTTTTGACGCGATGCTGGCGACCTTGCGCGAGGAACGCGGTGTTGATGAGAAACGGATCTACGTCACCGGGCACTCCAACGGCGGCGGGTTCACCTACCTGCTTTGGACGGAGCGAGCGGACGTGTTTGCCGCCTTCGCGCCGGTCGCAGCGACTCCGGTGGTGGGCAACCTACCCTCGGTGCCGAAACCAGTGCTGCACATCGCGGGCAAGGCCGACGCTCTGGTAAAGTTCGTGTGGCAGGAACGCACCATGCAGTTTGTGCGTAAACTCAACCAGTGCGGTGAAGGCGCGCCGTGGCCGGCGGATGCATCGTGCACGCTTTATCCCTCGGCGAACGCGGCGCCGGTCGTGACGCGCGTGCACGAGGGCGGCCACAAATATCCGGCCGATGCGCCGGCGTTGATCGTGAAGTTTTTCAAGGAGAACCGCCTGCCCTGAGCGGGTGTAGCGGATGCGTTGCCGCTCCGGAGGTTCAGGTGCGGGTAAGCGCTGAGATACGGTCGGCGAGCGAGTGCGCCGTGGCGTCAAGCCAAGCTTCGCCCTGATCTGTGGTGGCGAGGGTGGCATCGCCCATCACGCCGCTCGGCGAGATGTCGCGGGTGCTCCAGCCAAAAGTGAGTGCCGCGCCTACGGGGCGGAGTTCGCCCGCGTCATCCAACTGGGCGGGGTAGTGGCAGATGGCCTTGGCGCGGCGCACGAGAGCGGGCGCGAGAGCGAGCATGAGCGCGGTTTCCCACTCTCCGGCGTGGAAACCGTAGGCTGCCTCCTGCGGGCTCTGCAGCGGCTTGAACCCGTGCTGAAGTATGCCGATCCGCAGACCCGGGGTGGATTGCAACTCGCGGATGAGCGGCACGAGCACGGCGCTGTTGCCACCGTGTGTATTAAAAAAAGCGATACGTTGAAAGCCCAGCAGGCAGAGCTGCTCGACCAGCGCGCGGATCATGGCGGAAAACGTGGCGGCGGTGAGGCTGAGGGTGCCGGGAAAGTCGGCGTGTTCGGTGCTTTTCCCGACGAGTAAAGGCGGCGCTACGCAGACCGGGCAGGACGCGGGTAAAAAACTGAGGGCGCGGGCCAGCAATCCCTGCCCGATGATGGCGTCGGCGCCCACGGCGAGGTGCGGACCGTGCTGCTCGATCGCCGCAGTGGGTATGATGGCTAGCGCGCCGGGTCGGTTCGCGGCGGTCTTTAAGGCGGTCGGGATGGAGGTAACGAGTGCGCGGGGGCCATAGGGGCGCCAGAGCGGAGCTGGATCGTAAACTACCTTGGCGCTGACCGGCACGGGCCTGAAACGGGCGGCGGGCGGGCGTCCGTTCCAGGCTGCTTCACTGAGCAATCGGGCGAGACGCTCCGCTGAGTTTATCAACAAACGAGCGCCGTCGGCCTGGCGAAGCGGATCAAGCGGGCCGGCTGGCAGCGGAGGCGGGTGCGACCATTTGCCGGGCCTGAACTCCTCATCGGCGGAGACCTGGCGATTCGATGCGACCGGTTCTGTTCCGAGCACGATCGCAGCCGCCGCTTGGAGCGCGAGGCGTTGCGCATGGGGTGCGGCGGGATGAAAATCGAGTCCGAGCGCGCCGAGGTGGATGCGATAGACGGTCAATCCGGTCTCGATTCGGATGTCCACGGCCACGGCGTCCAGCCACTCCTTGTGCCAGGGGTTGGAGGAGAGCAGGAGGAGGCGGGCGAAACCAGCGAACCGCACACCAGCGGCGATCTCCTTCACCACCCGCTCCGCGATGTCGAGCGGGAGCCCAAACCAAGTGCAAGTCCGGTAAGGTGCGGGGCCAAAACGCAGCGGCGGAAGCACGCAAGGCGCGCAACTGGCAACTGCTTGTCCGCAGGCCTCTGCGAGCACACCGGAAGCGACTGCCTCCTCGGCATCCAGACTCAGGCCCATGCCGTGGTCGGCGCAGCCATGCACGGGGAGCACCGCGAGCGCGCCGGGATGGGCGGCGTAGGCGGGGAAATCGGCGGTGGAGAGGTGGGCCCAGGACGTCTCGGGATGAAGACGTGCAAGCCAAGTCATGGTCATGCGGCGAGATTGCGGCACGGCGCGGCTTCGGCGAGGGGATTTTTGCACAGTGCGGCTTGCAAAGGACGGGGCGAGACGCTCCTTCGCGCTGTGCCCGACAAACTGCCCCCGACCTTGCTGTGGTTCCGCCAGGATTTGCGCCTCGCGGACAACCCCGCGCTCGCGGCGGCGATCGAACGCGGCGCGCCGGTGGTGCCGGTCTTCATCCTCGACGATGCGGGGGAGGGAGAGTGGGCGATCGGCGGCGCATCGCGGTGGTGGTTGCATCATTCTCTGGCCGCACTGGCGGTGGATTTGGAGCACCGGGGATTGCGGCTGGTTCTGGCGCGAGGAGATTCGGCCGGCGAGCTGCGGCGATTGGTGAAGGAAACGGGCGCGGCCGCGGTGTATTGGAACCGCCGATACGAACCGGCGGCGCGCAAACGGGATGCCGCGATCAAGGCCGCCTTCGCGGCCGAGGGGCTGGAGGTTAAGAGTTTTAACTCCGCGCTCCTGTTCGAGCCGCATACGATCCAGAACAAGCAAGGTGGTCCCTTTCAGGTTTTCACCCCGTTTTGGAGGCATTGCCTCGCCCTGCCCATGCCGGAACCGGTTGCGGCGGCCAAGGCAGAGCACGCGCGTTGGACCGCGCCGAGGGAGTGGCCGGCATCGCTTGGACTGGCGCAGTTAAAATTGCTGCCGACCATACGATGGGATGCGGCGTTCGGTAAAATGTGGACGCCCGGCGAAGCCGGTGCGCAGGCGCGCTTGAAACGATTTTTGCGCGGCGATGCGGTGCATGCTTACGACACGAAGCGGAATCTGCCGGCGGTCGAGGGCACCTCAGGGCTCGCGCCGCATTTGCACTGGGGCGAGATCGGGCCGCGTCAGATCGCGGCGGCGGTGCGGGCGCTCGGCAAGGCGGCGGGCACCGATCCCGCGAGCAACGGCGCGCGGGTGTTTCTCAGCGAAGTGGGCTGGCGCGAGTTTGCCTATCACCTGCTCTTTCATTTTGAGCACACCCCGGCCAAGCCGCTGCGCGCGGACTTCGAGCGCTTCCCGTGGGCGGAGGATGCGGACGGGGTCAAGCTTCGCGCCTGGCAGCGTGGACAGACCGGTTACCCGATTGTGGATGCGGGCATGAGGCAGCTCTGGGCGACGGGTTGGATGCACAATCGCGTGCGCATGATCACGGCGTCCTTTTTGGTGAAACATCTGCGTCTGCCGTGGCAGCTCGGGGCGGCGTGGTTTTGGGATACGCTGATGGATGCCGACCTCGCGAGCAACACCCTCGGCTGGCAATGGAGCGCGGGTTGCGGCGCGGATGCCGCGCCGTATTTCCGGATTTTCGCCCCGGTGACGCAGGGCGAGCGTTTTGATGGCGAAGGCAACTACGTGCGCGAGTGGGTGCCGGAGCTGGCGAAGTTACCCGATAAATTTTTGCACGCGCCGTGGACCGCGCCGGAGAGCCTGCTGGAGTTTGCCCGCGTGAAGCTGGGGTCTGCGTCCGAGGGCGGTAACTATCCGCTGCCCATGGTGGATCACGCGGAGGCGCGGGCGGAAGCGCTCGCGGCGTTCAAGGCTCTGCGGGGTGACATCGTGGAGCGGGACGCATGAGCCGGGCACTTAGACATCTGGTCGTCGTGCTGGGCGATCAACTCAACGCGGACGCGTCGGCTCTCGACGGCTTCGACCCGGCGCGGGACGCGATCTGGATGGCGGAGGTTGCGGAGGAGTCCGAGCACGTGTGGTCGAGCCAGCCGCGTATCGCGGTGTTTCTGGCCGCCATGCGCCACTTCCGCGACGCCCTGCGTGCCGAGGGGAAAACGGTCCACTACACCGAACTCGACGATCCGAAAAACGCCGGAACCCTCGCGAGCGAACTAACCCGCACGGTTAAAAAGTTTAAGCCCGCGCGACTGATCATGACCGAGCCTGGCGAGTGGCGGGTGTGGCGGGCGCTGGAGACCGCCGCGACCGAACTGGGATTGCCGCTGGAGGTGCGGGTTGACCGGCATTTCCACGCGAGCATCGCTGATTTTAAGCGGCACGCGCTGGGGCGGAAACAATTTCGGCTGGAGTTTTTTTACCGCGAGTTGCGCCGTAAAAACACGGTCCTGCTCGATGCGAAGGGCGAGCCCGAGGGCGGCCAGTGGAACTACGATCACGATAACCGTGGGAGCTTTCCGAAGGGCGGCCCCAAGGGCGTGCCTGCGCCGGTTGCGTTTGCCCCCGATGCAACGACGCGGGACGTGCTCGCATTGGTGGCGAAACGTTTCGCAAAACACCCCGGGAAAATCGCCGCCTTCGACTGGCCGGTCACACCGGCGGATGCGCAGCGGGCGCTCGATGATTTTATCACGCATCGCCTGGCGGAGTTCGGCCAGTTCCAAGATGCGATGTGGACGAAGGAGCCCTGGCTCTACCATTCGCGCCTTTCGGCGGCGCTTAACCTAAAGTTGCTCAACCCGCGCACCGTGGTGGCGGCCGCCGAGAAGGCCTACCGCGAAGGCAAGGGCCGCGTTTCGCTCGCAAGCGTGGAGGGATTTATCCGCCAGATCCTCGGCTGGCGCGAATACGTGCGCGGCATCTACTGGCACTTCATGCCGGACTACGCGGAGAAAAACGCGCTTGGGGCGACCGAGGCGCTTCCGGCGTTTTATTGGACGGGCGACACCGAGATGGCCTGCCTGCGCGACGCCATTGGGCAGACCCTCGACTACGGCTACGCGCATCACATCCAGCGCCTGATGGTGACGGGGCTTTACTCTTTATTGCTCGGGGTGGACCCACGCAAAACCCACGAATGGTATCTGGCCGTTTATGTGGATGCGGTGGAGTGGGTCGAGCTGCCCAACACCCTCGGCATGTCGCAATACGGCGATGGCGGCATCATGGCTTCGAAGCCCTACGCGGCCACGGGCAAATACATCCAGCGCATGAGCAACTACTGCGCGGGTTGCCGCTTTGATCCGGCGAAATCTACCGGCGACGATGCTTGTCCGTTTACGACGCTTTATTGGGATTTCCTGATGCGGCACGAGCGGGCGCTGGCCGCCAATCAGCGCATGGCCTTACAGGTTAAAAACCTCGCCCGTCTTAAGCCTGCCGAACGCGTCGCAATCCAGGCTCGGGCGGGCGAGATCCGCGCCAACGGCGGCACACCGCCCGCCGAGCTGGGGCGATTGCTGTAGACCCTTCCTCCTCGGCGCGGGACGATTCTCGCAAAGAGTGTTGGCGCGGGCGGGCTTTGCCGCTCTGCTCTCGCTTTTCGTAACCATGAGCACCACGCGCACACCGGTCCTTCTTATCATCCGCGACGGTTGGGGGCACAACCCCAACGCCGACCAAAACAAGGTCAACGCCGTCGCCCTCGCTCACAAGCCGGCCGACGATTTTCTTCAGGCCAACTCGCCGGTGGCGCTCGTCTCCGCCAGCGGCCTCGACGTCGGCCTGCCCGACGGCCAGATGGGCAACTCCGAGGTCGGCCACGAAAACATCGGCGCCGGTCGCATCGTTGATCAGGAGCTGGTGCGCCTGAACAAGCTCTTCACCGACAAACAACTCGTTCCCAACCCCGTCTGGCAGGCCGTCGTCGCCCGCGTCAAAGCCTCCGCCACCGCCAAGCTGCACCTCATGGGCATCGTCTCCGATGGCGGCGTTCACGGCATGTTGGAGCATCTCTACGGCCTGCTCGCGCAAGCCAAGGCTGACGGCGTCCCGGGCGACCGCGTGTTTGTCCACGCCTTTACCGACGGCCGCGATACGCCGCCGTCCAGCGCCCTCGGCTACATTGCCCAGGTCGAGGCCAAGATCCGCGAGCTCGGCTACGGCCGCATCGCCACCGTCACCGGCCGCTTCTGGGCCATGGATCGCGACAACCGTTGGGAGCGTGTCAAAAAAGCCTACGATCTCCTCACCGGTCGCGCCATCGCCGCCACCGCCACGTCCGCCGCCGCCGCCGTGCAGCACTATTACGACAATCCACTTTCCGAGACGCAAAAGGGTGATGAGTTCGTGCCCGCCACCGCCATCGTCGGCGCCGACGGCAACCCCCTCGCCAC
>JAIYBI010000383.1 GCA_027488595.1 Opitutaceae bacterium
CTCGGCATTCGCCTCGCCGCCGCAACCGTTCGCGTCTGGCGCGTGGTCCGGCCCGGCCTTCCGCTTTACAGCTACCTGAGCCTTCCGTTGCTCGCAACCCACCCCGATGCGTTCAACGCCACCGTGGTCGCCGACGCCCGTCGCGATTCCTGGCACGCAGTAAAACCCGGCGCCGCCACCATCGAACGCATCCCCGGCACCGCCCTCGCCACCGCCGGCCCGCTGGTGACGCCCGCCAGTTTCCGCCGTTGGTCTCCCCTGCCCTTCGACAATCCCCCTCGCGAACTCCCCTACCATCCGGCCGACCTCATCGCCGCCGCACCCGATGCGGACTTGTTCACCGCAGCACCCGACCCGGATGCCTTCATGCACGAGCAACCCAGCTACGTCACCTGGACGCCGCAGGTTCACCAAGCGCCACTCCCCACAGCGTCGGCATGAGTGTCACCGCCAACCTTCCCCTGCGTTGCTGGGCCGAGATAGACCTCGCCGCCCTCGAACGAAATCTGCGCGGCATCCGCGCCGCCCTGCCCGGCCAGATCCGCTACGTCGCCGTCGTCAAAGCCGATGCCTACGGCCATGGCCTTCCCCAGATCGCCGCCCGCCTCATGCACGCCGGGGCCGATCTCTTCGCCGTGGCCAACCTCGCCGAGGCCGCCTCTCTGCGCGAGGTCGGTCCCGACTGGCCCATATTGATCCTCAGCCCCATCCTGCCGCAGGAGGACCGCTACCTCGCCGAGCTAAACGTCGCGGTGACCGTATCCTCCGCCGAGGAAGTTGCCCGCTTCTCCAGCGTGGCGCGCGACTCCCGCCGTCCCTTGAACGTCCACCTGAAGATTGACACCGGCATGGGCCGCCTCGGCGTCTGGCACGAACAGGCGGAGGCCGTGTATCAACTTATCCACGACGCGGCCGGCCTCCGCCTCGCGGGCGTCTTCACCCATTTTTCCAGCCCCGACGACGACCCGGAGTTCACCGCCCTCCAGCGTCGCCGGTTTCTGCTCGCACTCGCCCGCTGCCCCGGACTGGACACCGCCGACCTGCTTGTTCACGCCGACAACAGCGCCGGCATCGAAACCCTCGAGATCGGTGGCCCCTTCAACGCCGTGCGAGTGGGCCTGCTTCAATTCGGCATTCTCCCGCGCCCCGGCACGCTCCTTGAATCTGTGCACGCCGAGCCGGTTTTCAGTTTCCGCACCCGCGTCGGTCTGGTCAAAAACCTCCCTCGCGGCACCGGTATCAGCTACGGCCGCACTCACATTCTCGCACGGGATTCCCGGGTCGCGATCCTCGCCGCCGGCTACGGCGATGGCATCCCACGCTCCGCCAGCAACCGCGCCCAAGTCCTGCTCCACGGCCAACGTTGCCCGGTGATCGGCCGCGTAACGATGGACCAGACCATTGTGGATGTCACCGACTTGCCCGCCGTCGCCGCAGGGGACGAAGCCGTGCTGGTTGGCCGCCAACACGACGACGAGATCGGCATCACCGAGTTCAGCCGTTGGGGCGACACCATCCCGTGGGAAACCCTTTGTTCCGTCACAAAGCGCGTGCCCCGCCTGTATCGCACCCAGCTCGGTCTGTAGTCGCCACCACCCGGCCGACGACGCACCGAATTTAATCCTCCCAGCCGACCTCGGCTTAGTTCACATTTCCGAAATCATGACAACCCCCATGACGCCCGAGGCCGCCTGGCAAGCCCTGCCCGTTGAATCCTGGAACACCGACACCGCCCGCCATCTGCTGCGCCGCGCCGGTTGGGCCGCCCGGCCCGAACAAGTCGCCGAGGCCGTCCGCATCGGCCTGCCCGCCACGCTTGAGCGCCTCTTTCCCGCCACCCCGCCTTCCCTTCCCCGCCCCGCCCTCCTCGGTCACGCCGAGAAGCGCCTGACCGAGCTTCGCGCCCTGAAGCGCGCCGCTCCCACCCAACAGGAGCGCCAGCCCTACGATCGCGAGGAGCGCGAACTCTCCCGCGCCTGCGCCGACGACCTCGCGTTTCAATGGCTGCAGTCGGCCGCCCAACCCGAGCGCTCCGCCTACGAGAAATGGCACCTCTTCCTCACCGATGTCTACGTCGTGGGATTCGAGAAAGTTTACAACGCCGACCGCCTTCACCGCCACCTTGATTTGATCCGCACCCTCGGCGCCGGACCCGCCCCCGCCCTCACCAAGGCCGTGTCACGTTCGCCCGCGATGATCGTATACCTCGACCTCAATCGAAGCACCAAACGCGCCCCCAACGAAAACTTCGCCCGCGAACTCTTCGAGCTCTTCACCCTCGGCGAGGGCCACTACACCGAGGACGACATCAAACAGGCCGCCCGCGCCTTCACCGGCTACCGCATCTCCGAGGAACAGGGCAAGGACCCGTCCTTTCGTCTCACGGAGCGCGAAGCCGATCGCGGCCAGAAGACCGTCTTCGGCAAGACCGATTTCTTCACCGGCGACGGCATCATAGACCTCGTCTACGACCAGCCCGCTGCCGCCACTTTTCTGCCGCGCGAAATGGCGCGCTTTTACCTGACCGACCAACCGCTCCCCCACGAGTTTTTCGCCCCCCTCGGCAAGGCCTGGCGTGAAACCGGGTTTTCTTTGCGCGAGCTCTGCCTGCGTTTTTTCGGCAGCACGATTTTCTATAACCCCGATTATCGCGCCAACTTTATCAAGAGCCCGATTCACTACTACCTCGGCCTCATTCAGGATCTCGGCCTCGACGTCACGCCGCTCCCCCGCACCACCCTGCAACCGCTCCGCCAAATGGGCCAGTCGCTCTACAATCCACCCAACGTTCGCGGCTGGGTCGGCGGCCGTCTCTGGATAAACTCCTCCACCCTCGCCGCCCGCCGCCAGCTCGCCGCCACCCTCTGCCAACCGCTCGACGAGGAGAAACTCAACGCCGACGACCGCC
>JAIYBI010000223.1 GCA_027488595.1 Opitutaceae bacterium
AGCTCGAAATGGGGCAATCACCAAAGTTGCGCTGGAAGCCTCTCAACCACCGCTTCATCACCGTTTACTCCACCGAGTCCCTCGAAAGCCCCTTTACGGAGATCGCCAACGGGATCCGCAGCGAGCAAGGATTCTACAATGTGCCGGCGATGCCTCCCGGCGGCCGTATTTTTTACCGTATCGGCATCACAGATTGAGGCGCCCAAGGGCTGAGCGGTCGTCAGGTGTGGCGGGCTCAAGGTTGAGCGTTCGGCCGGACGCGCGCAGTGCGCGCGCAGCGTTATCGCCACGTCCGGAATTTCCCGAAGTTATAGCTGATGATAGAGCATGGATCCATGGGCATGATTCGAGTGTGGCAGCGGCTGTCCACAGCAGCTCGGGTCGTTGCGGCGTGGTGCGCCGTCAGCACGCCTGGGGACAGGCGTGGCCACAACAATCTTTGAAATGCTCTAGAAAAGCGGCGCGCCGGTGTTCCAGGGGGCGCCTATCTTGGGCTCGAGGGCGAGCAGGGCGTCGGCGAGTTTTTGGAGGAGGACGACCTTGGTGGCGATATGGTCGGCGGAATCCCAGAGGTTGATCACCTCGTCCGGGTCGGCGGCCAAATCATAGAGTTCGCCGTAGTTGCGATCCTGATACGTTATGAGCTTCCAGTTTTCCCAGCGCAGGCCGCGCACGCCCTGGGCTTCCAGGTAGCAGGTCTCGCGGTGTCGCTTTCATACGGCGTCAGCGTGCGCGGGGTGGTCGTCGCGCCACAAGGGGGCGAGGGTGCGGCCGTTCCAGTCTTCGGGTATCGGGATCCCCGCCTCGTCCAAAAAAGTCGGGGCGATATCGACGAGGGAGACGAACTCGCGGATCGTGCGGGGAGGCGCGGCGGGGACGGGTGGTTTGAGCAGGAAGGGCACGCGCATGAGCACTTCGCTTAGATACTGGCCTTTGCCCATGAGCCCGAAGTCGCCCATGTAGTCGCCGTGGTCGGAGGTGTAGATTATGAGCGTGTCGTCGTAGTGGCCGGACTGGCGCAGGTGATCGAGGATGAGACCGATCTTTTCGTCGATCAGGGTCTGGTTGGCATAGTAGGCGCGGCGGGTGTCGTGGATCTCCTGTGGCGTGATGCCCTCGGTGGGGGACTTGCCGGGGTTGCCGCTTTCGCGCTGGCGCTGGTAGTAGGCCGGTTTTTGCGCGAGGTCGGCGTAGGACGTGTCGGGCAGGCGGAGGGTTTTGCCCTCGTAATGTTTATCCTGCGGCAGGCCTGCGCCGTCATAGGGCATGTGCGGGCCGGGGAAGGATACGGTAAGATACCAAGGCTTGGATTGCGCGAGGCAGGCGTCGAGTCGGGTGAGGCCGCGTTCGCCGACGAAGTCGTCCACATGGAAGCGCTGGTCGACTTTCCAGCGGTGGTGGTAGCGATCCTGCCAGTCGGAGAGTTCGTCGGCGTGGCGGAATCCGTGATCGTGGAGATGACGGCAGTAGGTGTTGGCGTCTTTGGCGGCGGCGATGTCACGTGGGGGCATGTGGCTGTCGAGGATCTCTTCGTAATCGTAGCCACGCTCGATCTGGCTGCCCGCAAAATGCTGCTTTCCGACCACGGCGGTGTGGTAGCCGTGGGCGCGGAGGAGGGATTGGAACGTGGTCTCGGTGGCGGGGAGGGGCGTGATGAAGGTGGGCGCGCCGCAACGGCTCGGCACCTTGCCGGTGAAGATGGCGGCGCGGGCCGGGATGCAGGAGGGATTGGGCGTGTAGGCGCGCTCGAAAACCAGCGACTGGTGCGCCAGTTGGTTGAAGTGCGGGGTGTGGACATCCGGGTTGATCAAGCCGAGGCAGTCGTGGCGCTGCTCATCGGTCATGATAAACAGGATGTTCGGGGGGCGAGGCATGGGCGGGCGCGGGATACTCGCTCAGCGGGAGTTTTCGATCATGACGTCCTTGATGCCGTTGCGGCCCCAGGTGTTTATTTCCCAGGGGCTGAGAGGCTTGGCTGGGTCGGGAGTCACGGTGTTGTTTTCGACGACGAGGCCGTCCACCGCTTGCACGAGAATGCCGGGGGCGGGGCCGCCGGAGATGGTGTTGTCGCGGATCGTGATGTTGCGAAATGAGCCGGCGGGAGAGTCGGTGTTCCTGGAGGATGCAAACACGGTGACGACAATGCCGGGGCCACGGATGTCGCGCAGGGTGTTGTTGGCGATGACCACCTCGTCGGCGAAGCCGGCCTCGAGCCAGAAGTATTCGGGAGCGACGAGGATGGTGGACATGATGGAACCCACGAAGGTGTTGCCGACGATCTTGCCGTGACCGGCCTTGAGCAGGATGCCGCGCGACTGGTTGTGGCCTAGGTAGCAGTCGCGAATCTCGAAGCCGTTGCCGATGGATTCGGAGGCGGCGATGAGGCTGGCGACCGGGATGTCGTTTATCGGGCCGTCTAGGGTGACGCGCCAGGCCTCCTTCAGGGTGCGGGCGAGGGTTCGTGCTTCGAGCCAGCCGGGGGTGGAGACGAGGGTGCGCTCCTCTTCGGTGGCGGGGCCGAGCGGCGTGAGCGCGGTGATTTTGCGGTCGGGAAGGCGAATGCCGTCGCGGGTGATGATCTGCGCGGTGTCGCCGACGCGCATGGTCATCTCGGCCTTGGCAAGGACGCGGAGCGAGTCGCCTTCGACGGCGGTGATGAAGTGGTAGTAGCCGTTGATGGCGATGGAGTCGTCGCCGTTGTAACGGGCGATGCAGCGCTCGTAGCGCGGACCGCCGCGGGCGTTCTTGGAGTGGAAGGCGTCGGCGTTGAGCGAGCGCACGCGAGGGTAGCCGCGCACGGCATAGTCGAGCTCCGGCGGGCGGCGATCGACGGCGCAGTTGAGGTAGCGCGAGTTTTCGCAGCGGTTTTCGAAGAAGCCGAAGGTGTCGCTGGCGTAGAGGATGACATTTTCAAACACGAGGCCGCGGCTGTCGGTCGCCATGATGGCGTGGGGCATGAAGCCGCCGGGGGTATGTTCGTGATGGAGGACGGCGATGTCGCCCACCTGGTCGATGGAACCGGCGGCGCGACGGGGATCGCGGGTGAGGGTGGCGCGGCCATCACCGTGCTTTTCGATGGTGGGCCTGTGAAACGTGATCCTTCCGCGCAGTTCGTTGGTCTCGTGACTGAAGGTTTCGAGTTTCACCGGCGGCGCGCCGAAGTCGGCGTAGCCCGGGATGAGCTCGAGTTCGAGACGGGTCTTGTCCTCGGAGATGGCGGTGATGCGGGCCTGGGTGAAGGGCAATGGGTCGTAGTCGATGACGAGGCCGCGAAGGGTGAGGTTTTCGCAGTTCTCGATGGTGATGGCGCGGGTGGTCTCGGAGCAGACAAGCTCGGCGCCGGTGGCCTCGATGACGATGTTGCGCAGACCCTTGAGGAGGAGGTGCTGCTTGTCGCGCGGGGTGACGAGGTGGCGGCCGGGCGGGATGACGATGGTGGTTTCGCCGGCTGCGACGCGGGTATTGATGAAGGCCTGGAGGTCGAAGGCGGCGGCGGGGGGGACGGCGGCGACAGGCGCGGGGGTGGCGGCGGGCAGCGGCGTGAGGGCGGAGACGGCCAAGGTGAGGCAGGTGCAGAGAAACCAGGGGAGGCGTGCTTTCATAGAGGGGAGGCGAGGAGGGCGGAGTGTGGGGGGACCGGTCAGCGGCTGTTTTGGATCATCACGAGTTCGAGGCCACTGCGACCCCAGGCGCGGATTTCCCAGGAATTGAGGGCCTGGGTTGGATCGACCGAGACGCGGTTGTTTTGGTTGGTCAGGCCATCGACGGAGGTGACGAGCAGGCCGGGGGCGGGGCCGCCGGAGACGGTGTTGTCGCGTATGATGATGTTGCGAAATGCGCCGACCGGGGCGACGACACTGTTGTTCGGCGCGGACACGGTGACGACGATGCCAGGGCCGCGGATGTCGCGCAGGGTGTTGTCGGCGACGACGAGATCGTCGGCAAAGCCGGCTTCGAGCCAGTAATACTCGGGCGCGACCAAGATGCTGGCCGCGACGGAGCCGGAAAGGGTGTTGCCGACGATTTGACCGCGGCCGGCCTTGACCAGGATGCCGCGCGAGCGGTTGTGGCCGAGGATGCAGTCGCGGATCTCGAAGCCGCTGCCGATGGCGTCGGCGGAGGCGATGAGGGTGCCGCTCGGGGTGTCGCCGACCGGACCGTCGAAAGTGATGGTCCAAGCCTCCATGAGGGCGCGGTTGAGCAGGCGGGTCTGGATGCCCCGGGTGCCGGCGAACTCGCGCTCCTCGGCGGTGGCCGGTCCCGCAGGGGTGAGGGCGGTGATTTTTTGGTCGGCCAGGCGGCTTCCGTCATGGGTGAAGAGCTGCACGGTGTCGCCGACGCGCATGTTCATGTCGGTCTTGGCGAGGACGCGGAGGGTGTTGCCCTCGGCGGCGGAGACGAAGTGGAAGTCGCCGTTGATGGCGATGGAATCGTCGCCGTTGTAGCGGGCGACGCAGCGCTCGTAGCGCGGGCCGACGCGGGCGTTTTTGGAGTGGAAGGCGTCGGCGTTGATCGAGCGCATCCGGGGTTGTCCGCGCGTGGCGTAGTCGAGGTGAGGAGGGCGGCGATCCACGGCGCAGTCGAGGTAGCGGGAGCCGTCGCAATTGACTTCCAGGAATCCGAAGGTGGGGCCGGAGTAGAGCGCGATGTTTTCAAAGACGAGGCCGCGACTGTTGGTTGCAAAGACGGCGTGGGGCATGACTCCGCTCGGGGCGTGTTCGCGGTCGAGCACGGCGATATCGCCGACGTGGTCGGTGGAGGCGGCGGAGGCGCCTGGCTGGCGCACGACGGTGACGCGGCCGTCGTCCTGGTGTTTGAGCACGATGCCATAGTGGGTGATACGACCGCGCAGCTCCTTGGTCGCGGGGTCGAACGTTTCGAGCTTGTGGGAGGACGGGCCCGGGGCGGCGTAGCCCGGGATGAGCTCGAGTTCGAGGCGGGTTCTGTCCTCGGAGATGGCGGTGATGCGGGCCTGGGTGAAAGGCAGGGGATCGTAGTCGATGACGAGGCCGCGAAGGGTGAGGTTTTCGCACTCTTCGATGGTGATGGCGCGGATGGTCTCGGAGCAGACAAGCTCGGCGCCGGTGGCCTCGATGACGAGGTTGCGCAGGCCGCGGAGGAGGAGGTGCTGCTTGTCGCGCGGGGTGACGAGGTGGCGGCCGGGCGGGATGACGATGGTCGTGTCGCCGGCGGCGACACGGGTGTTGATGAAGCCTTGGAGGTCGAAGGCGGCGGCGGGGGGGACGCTGGCGAGCGTGGTGGCGAAGAGCGGCGTGAAGGAGGAGAAGGCGAGAGCGAAGAAGGTGCCGAGAAGACCGGAGAAGTTAGATTTCATAGAGTGGATGGGGGAGGGGCGGCGCGGAGCGCCGTCGCACGGCTGGGGACAGCCGTGGCTACACAGAATTAACGCCGCGAGGTCCTCAAAGTCGCCGCGTTCACGGTTATAATACACGGTAAGCTTGTGCGTGGGGGCAGACAGAGTCTTTAGGTGAATGGCAGCGGGCTAATGGGCTGTTTGCGGTGCTCGCAGGTGGCTGAGGAGGTTGGCAGCGTCTTCCGGCGGAAGGGTGGGCGGTGTGTAGGTGATGTTGGCGGGCGACGCGTCGAAGAGGGTCGTGAACCAGACGCAGGCGGCGAGGTAGC
>JAIYBI010000565.1 GCA_027488595.1 Opitutaceae bacterium
CCCCGCCGCCCCGCCGCTTGCCCTTCGCTTAAATTATCAAAATTTCCTAAAATTTGCGCAAAATTGTCTCGTTTTTCCGACCGGTCTTTTGACATGCTCAGTCTGAATCCCCCAAGCATGCCGCCACCCCCGAGAACGGCGCATCCAAACCCCGCGACCTCCCTTACCCGACCATGTCAGCTTCCCCTGTTTCCACTATGTTCCGCCCTACTCGGATCCTTCCATTAATTGCCGCCTTCACGGCCTTGGTGACCGCTCTAGGCGCCGCCCCGCTCACACTCTATGTCGCACCCCACGGCAAGGACTCCGCCGACGGTAAAAAGCCCGCCCGCGCCTTCGCCACCCTCGAACGCGCCCGTGATGAGATCCGCCAGCTAAAGTCCATCGGCCCGCTTCCGAAGGGCGGCGTCATCGTCGAACTCGCCGGTGGCGTTTACCTTCGCAACGCCTCCTTCGAGCTCACCACCGAAGACTCCGGCACCGACGACGCGCCCGTCATTTACCGCTCCGCATCCCCCGACCAACCCGCCTGCCTGCTCGGCGGTCGCGCCGTCGCCCTCGCCGATTTTCGACGCCCCACCAACCCCGCCCTCCTCGCCCGCCTCGATCCCGCCGCCCGCCCGCACATCGTCGCCCTCAACCTCGCCTCCGCCGGCCTCAAGTCCGTGCCCGAATTTCCCGCCGTTTTCGACGACCAGGGCGGCCTCTTCGAGGTCTTCGCCGACGGCGCCCGTCTCCCGCTCTCCCGCTGGCCCAACGAGGGTTTCGCCGTCATGAAACGGGTGCTCGTCAACGGCTCCAACAAAGCCCCCGGCACTTTTGAATACGCCGACGACCGCCCCGCCCGCTGGACCGAAAACTCCCACGTCTGGCTCAAGGGCCAGTGGCGCGTCGGCTGGGAAGACCCGGCCCTCCGCGTCGCCAAGATCGATCCCGCCGCCCGCACCATCGCCTTCGCTGCCGGCATCCAAAACGGCATCGGCTATAAATACATTTCCAACCCCGATGGCACCCGCCCCGGCAACGGCAAGGAGCCGTGGCACGCCCTCAATCTCCTCGAAGAAATAGACCGCCCCGGCGAATGGGCCGTGGACTTCGCCACCGGCGTGCTCTTCCTCTGGCCGCCCGTTGGCCTTCGCGAGGTCACCATCACCCAGCTCGCCACCCCGCTCATCAATGCCACCGGTGTCGCCCACGTTGACCTCGTCGGCCTCGACCTCGGCTACTCCCTCGGCAAGGGCCTCGTCGCCGAAAACGTGCACTCCCTGCGCCTGCTTGGCTCCCGCATCCACCACATCGCCGGCACCGCCGTCACCCTCAACGGCCGCCGCTCCGTCGTCCAGAGCAACGAGCTCCATGACCTCGGCGGCGGCGGCGTCCTCGTCAGCGGCGGCGATTCGCGCACCCTCACCTCTTCCGAAAACCAGATCCTCAACAACCACATCCACCACTACGGCGTGCTCCGCGCCCAGTATTCCGCCGGCGTGGACGTCGGCTTCGGCGGCAACAGCAACCACCGCGGCCGCCGCGACGCCGTCGGCGTCCTCGTAGCCCATAACCGGATACACGACGCCCCTCGCGATGCCATCCTCGTCAACGGCCAGGACCACGTCTTTGAGTTCAACGAGGTCTCAGCCTGCGGCTTCGGCTCGGCCGACACCGGCTCCTTCTACTCCTGGCTCGACTGGACCATCCAGGGCGTCGTCATCCGTTACAACTTCCTCTACGACACCGTCGGCGGCGTGAACCCAGACGACGGCGCCACCGGCTTCCACGTTTACGGCAACGTCATCGCCGGCCCGCGCACCGGCGTCTGGATCGCCTCCGGCCCCGACCACATCGTCGAGAACAACATCTTCATCAAGGACGAGGGCCCCGTCTTCGGCCTCGACGATCGCGGCGACTCGCGCGGCTACGCCACCAACAAACACCTCATCGGACGCCGTGACGCCATGCAGATGGACACCCCGCCTTGGTCCGTCCGTTTCCCCGGCCTCGCCGCCCGCCTCGCCGACCGCCCCGAACTCCCGCGCGGCACCCGTTTCGAGCGCAACCTCATCGTCATCCCCAAGGGCGACCCCATCCAAAACAAGCTGAGCAAAAAGAACCGCGACAACCCCGAGCTCCTCACCGTCGCCGACAACTGGACGACGCCCACCGACCCCGGTTTCGTTGATGCCGCCGCCGGCAACTTCGCGCTCAAGCCAAACTCAGAAGCCTTCCAACGTATTCCCGGCTTCAAACCCATCCCCTTCGAAAAAATCGGCCTCCAGCCCGACTCCTACCGCCCCGCCGTCCCCCCGCGCCCCGCCTTCAAAGGCACCCCACCGCCCCCCGCCGTCCAACCCGACCAAGACCGCAACTTCGGCACCTGATCCTCAAAGTAGCGCAGGCTTCCAGCCTGCTCCGTCAAACCATGCAGGCTGGAAGCCCGCGCTACCTGCCAAACCGCTTAAATCCCCCCTCTCCCGCCTACCCACCGCCCACCGCCCTTTTGCGACCTCTGCGCCTTCTTGCGGTCAATCCCTCCGACCATCTACCTAAATTCATCCCACCCCCCTCTCTCACCATGCACCGCATTCCCTCCCCCCTCCGTCTTTTTGCGCTTTTTGTGCCTTTTGTGGCCAACCTGCTTTTCCCCGCCGCCGCCCGCGCCGACGTAAAACTCCCCGCCTTCTTCTCCGACCACATGGTCCTGCAGCGCGATATCCCCGCGCCAGTCTGGGGCACCGCCTCCCCGGGTGAAAAAGTCGCCGTCGCCTTCGCCGGCCAGTCCGTCGCCACCACCGCCGACGCCTCCGGCCGCTGGCAGATCAAACTCGCGCCACTCCCCGCCAACGCCGCCGCGCAAGTCCTCACCGTCCGCGGCACGAACACCGTCACCATCAACGATGTCCTCGTCGGCGATGTCTGGCTCGCCTCCGGCCAGTCCAACATGGACTCGCCCATGAGCTCCGGTTCCGCCGCCGAAGCCCTGCCCGAGGCCACCGAC